>NZ_JARZAH010000007.1:0-256381 GCF_029892145.1 Kitasatospora sp. GP30 | reverse complement strand
GCCAGAACTACAACCTGCCCAAGAAGAACCCCAACGACCCCAACGAGCAGGCCCAGCCCGACCCGAAGTGGTTCCAGCCGCGCCCCTCGGTGGCCGGCTACGACCCGCACGGCTCGGCCGCCAGCAACCTGGGCCCCAACGACAACGGCCTGACCCAGACCATCGAGCAGCGCCGCGCCGACGTCGCGGCCTTCGACAAGGTCGACCCGGCCGGCGTGCCGGCCGACGCGCTGACCGCCTCCGGCTCCGGCCTCGACCCGCACATCTCGACGGCCTACGCCAAGGAGCAGGTCAACCGGGTCGTCCAGGCCCGCGGTGGCAAGGTGACGGCCGATCAGCTGAACACGCTGATCTCCAAGTACACCGACGGCCGCTCGCTCGGCTTCCTCGGTGCCCCGGGTGTCAACGTGGTGCTGCTCAACAAGGCGTTGAGCGAGCTCCAGTGACAACCGCCTCGATCACGTGACTGGACCGGCCCCCGCGGGCCGGTCCAGTCACGTCTCCGCCCACCCTCCTGAAGAGAGGACCCATGGCTCGCGATCTCGCCGCCACCGCCCCGCCCCGGCGCGGGCGGCTGAGGGTGTACCTCGGCTCGGCCCCCGGAGTCGGCAAGACCTACCGGATGCTGGACGAGGCCCGGCGCAGACAGGACCGCGGTGCCGACGTGGTGGTGGGCTACATCGAGTGCCACGGCCGCAAGCACACCGAGGCGATGCTCGACGGCCTGGAGGTGGTGCCCCGGCTGCACCGCGACTACCGCGGCACCGACTTCACCGAGATGGACATCGACGCCGTCGTGGCCCGCCGCCCCGACGTGGTGCTGGTGGACGAGCTGGCCCACAGCAACATCCCCGGCGGCCGGCACGCCAAGCGCTGGCAGGACGTCGAGGAGCTGCTCGCCGCCGGTCTGGACGTGATCACCACGGTCAACATCCAGCACCTGGAGAGCCTCAACGACGTGGTCCAGAAGATCACCGGAACCCCGCAGCGGGAGACCGTGCCGGACGAGGTGGTCCGCCGGGCCGACCAGATCGAACTCGTCGACATGGCCCCGCAAGCGCTGCGCCGACGGATGGCCCACGGCAACGTCTACAAGGCCGAGAAGGTGGACGCCGCGCTCACCAACTACTTCCGGGTCGGGAACCTGACGGCGCTGCGGGAGCTCGCCCTGCTCTGGGTGGCCGGCCGGGTCGACGAAGGCCTGCGCGACTACCGTGCCGAGCACAACATCGACCGGGTCTGGGAGACCCGCGAACGGGTGGTGGTCGCCCTCACCGGCGGACCGGAGGGCGAGACCCTGATCCGCCGCGCCGCCCGGATCGCCGACCGCACCGCCGCCGGCCAGCTGCTCGCCGTGCACGTCACCCGAAGTGACGGCCTGGCAGGTGCCTCCCCGGCGGCGCTGGCCAACCAGCGGCGGCTGGTGGAGACGCTGGGCGGCAGCTACCACGTGGTGGTGGGCGACCACATCCCCACCGCCCTGCTCGGCTTCGCCCGCGCCAACGACGCCACCCAGCTGGTGCTCGGCACCAGTCGGCGCGGCCGCACCGCCCGGTTCCTCACCGGCCCGGGCATCGGCGAGACCACCGTGGACGCCTCCGAGGACATCGACGTCCACATGGTCACCCATGAGTTCACCGGGCGCGGCCGGCTGCTGCCCTCGCTGGGCCGGCGGCACTCCCGGGGGCGCACGGTGGCCGGCTTCGCGTCCGGGCTGGCGCTGCCGTTCGGGCTCACCGGCGCCCTCTCCCAGCTGCACCACACCCTCAACCTGACCACCGACGCCCTGCTCTTCCAGCTCGGCGTGGTCGCGGTGGCGCTGCTCGGCGGCGCCGCCTCCGCCCTGGTGGCCTCGCTGATCGCCTCGCTGCTGCTGAACTACTACTTCATCCCGCCGGTGCACACCTTCACCATCGGCGAGACCAACAACGTGATCGCCCTGATGGTCTTCGCGGCAGTCGCGCTGACCGTCTCCACCGTGGTGGACCGGGCCGCCCGGCAGACCCAGCGGGCCGCCAGCGCCACGGCGGAGGCGGAGAGCCTGTCCACGCTGGCCGGCACCGTGCTGCGCAGCCGGGAGACCGACGCCTCGGCCATACCGAACCTGCTCGACCACTCCCGCAACACCTTCGGCCTGGACTCGGTGGCGCTGCTCTCCCGGGAGACCGGCGACGTGCTGGCCCGCAGCGACGCCTCCGGCCCGCGGGACACCCACGGCACCGACACCACCGAGGTGCCGGTGGGCACCGACGAGCTGCTGATCCTCACCGGGCGCAGGCTGCCGGCCGACCAGCAGCGGATGCTGACCGCCTTCGCCGCCCATGTGGCCGCCGCCCTGGAGCGCGACCGGCTGGCGGCGGTGGCGGCCGAGGTGGAGCCGATCAAGGCCGCCGACAAGATGCGCACCGCGCTGCTGGCCGCGGTCAGCCACGATCTGCGCACCCCGCTGGCGGCGGCGCTGGCCTCGGTCGGCTCGCTGCGCAGCCCGGACGTCGAGTTCTCACCGGAGGACGTCGCCGAACTGCTGGCCACCGCCGACGAGTCGCTGGTCAAGCTGACCCGGCTGGTGGACAACCTGCTCGACATGAGCCGGCTGCAGGCTGGCGCGCTCACCCTGCACCTGGCGCCGGTCCACCTGGAGGAGGTGCTGCCCAGGGCGCTGGACTCCCTGCAGGACCCGGACGCCCCGGTGCAGCCGCTCGGCCTGGAGACCGCGCCCGCCCTGCTGGCCGACCCGCCGCTGCTGGAGCGGGTGCTGGCCAACGTGATCACCAACGCGCTGCGGCACAACGCCCCCGGCGCCCCGGTGCTGGTCAGCGCCAGCGCCTACCCGAGCCCCGAGCCCGGCGGCCGGCCCGCGGAGCAGGTGCAGATCCGGATCGCCGACCGCGGCCCCGGCATCCCGCCGGCCGAGCGGGACCGGGTGTTCCTGCCGTTCCAGCGGCTCGGCGACACCGACAACACCACCGGCGTGGGCCTCGGGCTGGCGCTCTCCCGGGGCCTGGCCGAGGCGATGGGCGGCACCCTGGAGGTCGAGGACACGCCCGGCGGCGGCACCACCATGCTGCTCACCCTGCCCGCGGCACCACAGGAGGAGGTCTCGTGAATCAGATCCTGATCGTGGACGACGAACCGCAGCTGCTGCGGGCACTGCGGATCAACCTGCGGGCCCGCTCCTACCAGGTGGCCACCGCCGACACCGCCGCGGCCGCCCTGGAGGCCGCCTCCCGGTCCCGGCCGGACGCGGTGCTGCTCGACCTGGGCCTGCCCGATCTGGACGGCGTGCAGGTGATCCACCGGCTGCGGGACCGCGGCCAGGTGCCGATCATCGTGCTCTCCGGCCGCAGCGGCGCGGACGACAAGATCCAGGCGCTGGACGCGGGCGCCGACGACTACGTCACCAAGCCGTTCCTGATGGACGAGCTGTTCGCCCGGCTGCGGGCCGTGCTGCGCCGCCCGGGCGCCGCGGCCCTGCTGAACCAGGTGGTGATCGGCGACCACGTGGTGGACCTGACGGCCGGCACGGTGACCAGGGTGGCCGGGCACGGGCCGCTTCAGCTGCGGCTCACCCCCACCGAGTGGAAGATCCTCACCATGCTGCTGGCCAGCCCCGGACGGCTGCTGCCGGGCCGCCAGATCCTGCGTGCCGTCTGGGGGCCCGGGCACGAGGAACGCGGCAACTACCTGCGGGTCTACCTGGCTGGACTGCGCCGCAAGTTGGAGCGCGACCCGGCCCGGCCGCGCCATCTGATCACCGAGCCGGGGATCGGTTACCGCTACGAACCCTGACGCCCCCCTCCGGCCCGCGCTAATGATCCGTCAAGACCGTGGTCGCGGGCGCCAAAGGAGCGTCAAGGAGGCGCAGAATCCTCGATGCGCGCGGCTAGCTTCAGTCGTGCGAAAGCGGGGAGGAAGCGCGGCGATGGCAGTCGGGGAGAGAACAGCGGTGGTATCGGGGGAGGGTCCGTCCGGGGGGACGGGCCCTGATGCCGGAAGCACGACTGCCACGCCGCGCATCGCGATCCAGGCGGTGGCCGGCGGGCTGACCCTGCTGGACCGGCTGCGACGGCTGTGGGCGGCCGGCTACTGGACCACCCCGCGCCGGGTCCGGGCCCTCACCGCGGCCGTGCTGGCCGCCCTGCTGCTGATGATCGGGCTCACCGCGAGCCTGCTGACCGGCGCCCGGGACAGCGTGGACGAGATCGGCCACGGCACCGCCCCGCAGGCCGAGCGGGCCGCCGACCTGTACTTCGCGCTCGGCGACATGGACGCCCAGGCCGCCAACCTGCTGCTGGTGGGCGCCGATTCGCAGCACGCCGGCCAGCGTGACGGCGTCCACCACACCTATGAGCAGCGCCGCGCGCAGGCCGACAGCGATCTGGAGCAGGCCACCGAGGCGGTCGGCGGCAGCGCTGCAGCCCGCCAGGCGGCCCGGACCGAGCTGGACGCGCTCGGCCAGTACGAGGGCCTGGTGGCCCGGATGGACGAGCAGGAGGGCGCCGCCAAGGCCGGCCCGGGACACCCGCCGGCGGACGCGCTCGCCACCTACCGGCAGGCCACCGACCTGCTGCGGACCCAGCTGATGCCGGGCGCCGACCAGGTGGCCAAGAGCAACGCCGACGCCGTCGACCAGCGGTACGCCGACGAGCGGTCCGCGCTGGGCAGCGGCTTCTGGGAGCTGCTCGGCAGCGGCCTGCTGGTGCTGATCGCCATCGCCGTGCTGCAGCGCACCCTCGCGGTCCGCTACCGCCGGCTGCTCTCCCCGCCGCTGCTGCTCGCCGGGGTGCTCGCGCTGGCCGGCCTGATCTGGGCGGTCACGCTGACCTCGGGCACCTCGGACCGGCTGCACACCGCCAAGGTGGACGCCTACGACTCGGTGCTCTCGCTGGGCCGGGCCCAGGCGGTGGCCTACGACTCCAACGCCGACGAGAGCCGCTGGCTGGTCGACCCGGAGCGGGCGGGCCAGTACCAGCAGAGCTTCCTCGACAAGAGCCAGCAGATAGCCGGCTTCGACGGCATCGCCGACTACTCCGGCTACTTGCCGAGGCTGTCCGGCGCGGTCAACGCGCACCACACCTCCGCCGGTGAGGTCGACTTCCGCGGCTACCTCGGCGACGAGCTGCGCAACATCACCTTCCCCGGCGAGCAGCAGGCCGCCGACAAGCTGCTGGACGACTACCTGACCTACCAGCAGGACGACGCCAAGATCCGCGACCTCAACGGCCAGGGCAAGCTCGCCGACGCGATCACCTTCGACACCGGCACCAACCCGGGGCAGTCGGACGGTGACTTCACGGTGCTCAGCAACGACTTCGACACCGTGATCGGGATCAACCAGCAGGCGTTCCACCAGGCGGTGAGCCAGAGCGACGACGACCTCGGCGCGGGCAGCGCGGCCGGTCTCGGGGTGCTCGGCGCCGGCGCCCTGGTGCTGGCGGTGCTGGCGGTGCGGCCGCGGCTGCGCGAGTACCGCTGACGGTCAGTCGAGGTGGTGGCCGCTCTGCCGGGGCAGTGCCAGCGCGATCGTGTCCGCGAACTCCCGTACCGCGCTGGTCCGGGAGACCACCCGGCCGCGGTGCACCACCAGCCGGCTGTGCCCGCCGGAGAGCGCGCCCGTCAGGCTGTCCCCGCGCACCGCGAGCAGCTCGGCGGGGAAGCCCGCGTCCACCCGCACCGGCGGCAGGTCCATCAGCAACCGGGCCTGGCCGCTGACCGCCTCATAGGCCGCCGCCGGGCTCAACACCCCACCGGCGGCCAGCAGATAGGCGGCCTCGAGCGGATCGGCCCGGCCGACCGGATTGGCCGCGTCCCGCAACGCACCGCTGCCTGCCGCCAGTTGAACCTGATGTTTGGTCAACTCCCTTAGCGCTGCGGTGGGCAGGCCCTCGGGTGGCCCGTCCAGCTCGCCGCAGCCGCCGCTCTGCGGCAGGCACAGCACCCGGGCGCCGGCCGCCCGCAGCGCCGCTCCGCTGCCCGGTCGCAGCCGGTCGCACGGGCCGAGCGCCAACCGCGGGCGCAGCGGGGCCAGCGGCTCCAGCAACCGGGCCAGCTGCGCCGGGTCGCCGCCCCGCAGATGCAGGTCGAGCGGGCGGTCGAACTCGGTGGCCAGTGCCGCCGCCAGCCGTACGAAGCCCACCGGGTCGGGGTCGAGCTCGGGGCAGCCGCCGACCGCGTCCGCGCCGAGCCGCAGCGCCTCGCGCAGCCGGGCCCGGCCGTCCGCCCCGGCGCGGCCGGTGAGCAGCCGGGGCATCGCCACCGCCTGCAGCTCGGTCAGGCCGTGCAGGGCCTGCCGGGCGGTGAGCACCGCGTCCAGGCGGCGCAGCCCGTGCGGTGCGCCGATCCGCACATGGGTGCGCTGGGCGGTGGCGCCGTAGCCGAGCGAGGTGAGGGCGGCCTCGGTGACCCGGCGGACCAGCCGGCTCGCCTCCTCGCCGGGGGTCTGGTCCGGGGTGGCGGCCGGGGGCGGCGCGGTGAACGCGCTGTCGTGGTGGGCGTGCGGCTCGGCGGGTGCGGGCAGCAGCAGATAGCCCGTCAGATCGATCCGGGCGCCGGAGGTCACCACCGGCTCGGTGCCGGTGGCCGCGCCGGCCGGCAGGGCGGCCAGCGGCAGCGGGCCGAGGCAGCCGGCGGTGCCCACCGCCTGGATCCGGGTGCCGCTGATCCGTACGTCCACCAGTCGGCCGTCGGCCAGCCGGGCGCCCGCCAGCAGCAGCACCGGCCCGTGGTCCAGCGGGTTGCCGCCCCGGACGCCGGAGCCGGGCGGGCCGTGCCGCGGGCCGTCGGAGGCTGCGCCGTCCCGGCTCATGCGCCGATGTCCCGACTCATGCGCCCGCCTCGCGTTGCTCGCTCACCGGCCGGCTCCTCCCTGGAGATCACTGGCCGCTGAGCCTACGAGCCGTCGGGCCGCCCGCCGTGCAGGCTCGCGCGGGCCCGCCGGGGGGAGCGGCGCGGGCGGCCCGGACCCGATTGCCGGGCTCGTGCATCCGTACGAGTCCGCGACCTGGGATCTTGCCGCCGGAGTATGGATTTCACCTTGGGACGGGAACCGTGTAATCTCTTCCTCGTTCAGCCGGTTCGCCCCTATAGCTCAGTCGGTAGAGCGTCTCCATGGTAAGGAGAAGGTCTGCGGTTCGATTCCGCATGGGGGCTCTGATGATCAGTGTCCGTTTCGGCGGGCACCGATCATCAAGGCGGTGTAGCTCAGTTGGTAGAGCAAGCGGCTCATAATCGCTGTGTCACCGGTTCAAGTCCGGTCACCGCTACCCCGCGTAGTCGGTCGGAGGCTAACCCCCCGATCGGCTACTCTTGTTGTGTCATCACCCATTGTCCAAGGAAGGCACTCCCGTGGCTGCCACCGACGTCCGCCCGAAGATCACGCTGGCCTGCGTGGAGTGCAAGGAGCGGAACTACATCACCAAGAAGAACCGGCGTAACGACCCGGACCGCCTTGAGATGAAGAAGCACTGCCCGCGTTGCAACTCGCACACGGCGCACCGCGAGACCCGCTGACCCTTCTAGGGCATCATCGGGCCTGGCATGACAGGTCATGACTTCAGGCCGCACCCTGTTCCGGGGTGCGGCCTGAAGTCGTTTTCGCGTGTGACCCGACGTCGTTTTTTCCCATCGCACAGCTGAGGAGCACGTCAATGGCGCTGGATCCCTCGTTCATCGGGCGGAGTTACCCGCCCACCGCGCCCTATGAGGTGGGCCGGGAGAAGATCCGCGAGTTCGCCCTGGCGGTCGGCGACCTGAACCCCGCCTATCTGGACCAGTCGGCGGCCAAGGCGCTCGGCTACCCGGATGTGATCGCCCCGCCGACCTTTGCGATCGCCCTCGCCGTGCCGGCCTCCGACCAGGTGATCGAGGACCCGGCGCTGGGCCTGGACTACAGCCGGGTGGTGCACGGCGACCAGAAGTTCAGCTACAGCCGCCCGCTGCGCGCCGGCGACCGGGTGCGGGTGACGGTGCGGATCGAGAACATCAAGTCGCTCGCGGGCAACGATGTGCTGACCGTCACAGGTGAGATGCACGAGGAGAGCGGCGAGCACCTGGTGACCACCGTCATGACCCTGGTCGCGCGGGCGGTCCCGGACGACGAGACGAAGGGCGAGTGACCCCGATGGCGATCAGCTTCGACGAGGTCGAGGTCGGCACCGAGCTGCCGGCCCAGTCGTTCCCGGTCAGCCGCGCCGCGCTGGTGCGCTACGCGGGCGCCTCGGGCGACTTCAACCCGATCCACTGGAACGAGAAGTTCGCCGTCTCGGTGGGCCTGCCCGATGTGATCGCGCACGGCATGTTCACCATGGCCGAGGCGATCCGGGTGGTCACCGACTGGGTCGGCGACCCGGGTGCGCTGGTGGAGTACGGCGTGCGGTTCACCCGCCCCGTGGTGGTGCCCAACGACGACGCCGGTGCTGTGATCGAGGTCACCGGCAAGGTGGCCAAGCTGCTGGACGGGCGCCGGGTGCAGGTCGACCTGGTGGCGACCAGCGGCGGCCAGAAGGTGCTGGGCCAGTCCCGCGCGGTGGTGCAGCTCGGCTGACGCCGCCCGACCGCTCGGTTCCCACCACGCGCCGCTCCCTCCCGGGGGCGGCGCGTGGCGCTTTTCGGGGGGCAGCCGAAGGCGTATTATGGATAGTGATAGGTTCCACTATCGGCAGTGGAGGATCACCGTCATGCCCACGCTTCCCTGGATCACTCCCAATCCACCGCGCACCGGCACCAGTCATGCCCTGGTGATGGCCTCAAAGCTGGAGGTCCGCTCCCTCAAGGACGTGCCGCGGTTCTTCCGCAACTCGCTGCTCGCCTGGAAGCAGGTGAAGAGCGCGCCCGGTGCGCTCGGCGCCTCGCTGGTGGCCGAGCCGCTGAAGCGCACCTTCTGGACGCTCTCCGCCTGGGAGGGGCGCGCGGAGCTCGACGCCTACGTCAAGGCCGAGCCGCACCGCACCGTGATGACGTCGATGCGCCCCACCATGAAGGGCTCGGCCTTCGTCTTCTGGGAGGTCCCGGTCGACGAGCTGCCGATCGGCTGGCCGGAGGCCCGCCGCCGGCTGGCCGAGCAGCAGCGGGCCGCCTAGTCGCCCCCGGCCTCAGCGGGCCTCGAAGATCCGGTATGACGCGTCCACTTGGGCCAGTCGCCGCATCGCGCCGATCACCGCGTCGCCCAGTACGGTGCCCAGCACCGCGCCCTCGACCCTGCTCTCGACTCCGGTGCGCCGCCCGATGACGGCCAGCTCCGCCTTGGAGAGCTGTTCGGCGGCGGTCGCGTACTCCTCCAACAGGTCCAGAAGATCGTCCTGCCCGAGGTCCCGGATGGTCACCACCAGCTGGATCAGCGCCAGTCGGGCCGACCACTCCGGCTCCACCTTCCAGCCGCGGCGCGCCAGCAACTCGTCCACCAGCCGTTCGGCCCGGGCCCAGGCGTCGTTGTTCGCTGCCGTCACGTGCGGGGTGATCGCCTCCTGGGCGACGCCGAGGACCTCGTGTATCCCGGTCGACGGCTCGTCCACCGCATTCAGCACCTCCCGGGCCGCGGTCACCGAGAGCTTGCCCACGTCGGTCATCGCCCGGATCAGCTTCAGGCGGCGCAGATGGCCCTCGCCGTACTGGGCCTGGTTGTGGCTGGTCAGCTCGCCCCCGGGCAGCAGCCCCTCGCGCAGGTAGTACTTGATCGTCGGGATCGGCACGCCGGTCCGCTTGCTCAACTCTCCGATGCGCATATGGATAGTCTATGTCTCCATATGCCCGTAGCAGTCGGCCCGCCCGTATACCGTGGACCGGTGCACGTGACCGAGAACGCCCCGCTCGCCCCGCTGACCACCCTGCGCCTCGGCGGCCCGGCCCGCCGACTGGTGACCGCGCGGACCGACCAGGAGGTGATCGCCGCCGTCCAGACCGCCGACGCGGTCGGCGAGCCGCTGCTGGTGATCGGCGGCGGCAGCAACCTGGTGATCGGCGACGACGGCTTCGAGGGCACCGTGCTGCGGATCGCCACCACCGGCTTCGAGCTGGACGGCACCACCCTGGAGCTGGCCGCCGGCGAGAACTGGGCCGACGCGGTGCAGACGGTGGTGCTGGAGCACGGCCTGGCCGGCGTCGAGTTCCTGGCCGGCATTCCCGGCTCGGCCGGCGCCACCCCGGTGCAGAACGTCGGCGCCTACGGCCAGGAGGTCGCCCAGACCATCACCGAGGTGGTCGCCTACGACCGGGTGGCCGGCGAGGTGGTCACCCTGAGCAACGCCGAGTGCGTCTTCTCCTACCGGCACAGCCGTTTCAAGGCCGAACCGGACCGCTGGGTGGTCCTGCGGGTCCGGCTCGGCCTCGCGGACAACGACGGCCTGTCCACCCCGATCAGGTACGCCGAGGTGGCCAAGCACTACGGCGTCGAGCAGGGCGAGCGGGTGGACGTGGCCGCCGCCTGGAACGCGGTGCTGCTGCTGCGGGCCGGCAAGGGCATGGTCCTGGACGAGGAGGACCACGACACCTGGTCGGCCGGCTCCTTCTTCACCAACCCGATCCTCACGCCCGAGCAGTACCAGGCCTTCGCGGCCCGGCTCGGCGACCTGCGGGCCCCCGCCTACCCGGCCCCGGACGGCCACACCAAGACCTCGGCGGCCTGGCTGATCGACCACGCCGGATTCAAGAAGGGCTACGGCAGCGGCCCGGCCACCCTCTCCACCAAGCACACCCTGGCGCTCACCAATCGGGGCCGGGCCACCACCGCCGACCTGCTCGCCCTGGCCCGGGAGATCCGCGCCGGAGTGCACGCCGCCTTCGGCGTGGAGCTGGTCAACGAGCCGGTCTTCGTCGGGGTGGAGCTCTAGCTCACCGCCTGGCCCGGTTGCTCCACCAGACCACCAGCGCGATCAGCAGGACCAGCAGCACGAGCCAGAAGACGAGCCCGCCGCCGGGCCCGGGGGCGTAGTAGCGCCCGTAGTAGTGATGGACCACCACATGGTGGGTCACCACGTGATGGGTGACGGTGTGGTGGGTGACTGTGGTGTGGGTGCTCCCCGTTGTTCTACTCACGGGACATCAGATTGTCAGATGAGAGGCTTGATAAGCCAGGCATCGATCTCCGCGAGCAGTTCCTTGCGCACCCCGTCCGGGGCCCGCGAACCGCGCACCGACTGCCGGGCGAGCTCGGCCAGCTCCGGATCCGTGAACCCGTGCTCCTCCCTGGCCAGCTGGTACTGCGCGGCCAGCCGGGAGCCGAACAGCAGCGGGTCGTCGGCCCCCAGCGCCAGCGGCACCCCGGCCTCGAACAGGGCCCGCACCGGCACCGCACCGGCCTTCTCGTAGACGCCCAGTGACACATTGGACGACGGGCAGACCTCGCAGGTGATCTGACGGTCGGCCAACCGCTGCAGCAGCCGGCGGTCCTCCGCGCTGCGCACCCCGTGCCCGATCCGCTCCGCCCCGAGGTCGTCCAGGCAGTCCCGCACCGACTCCGGGCCGGCCAGCTCACCCCCGTGCGGGGCCGCCAGCAGCCCGGCCCGCCGGGCGATCGCGAACGCCCGGTCGAAGTCCCGGGCCAGCCCGCGCCGCTCGTCGTTGGAGAGCCCGAAGCCCACCACGCCCTGGTCGGCGTAGCGCACCGCCAGCCGGGCCAGGGTGCGGGCGTCCATCTCGGACTTCATCCGGTTGGCCGCCACCAGCACCCGGATCCCCACCCCGGTGGCGGCCGAGGCCTCCCGGACCGCGTCCAGGATCAGCTCCAGCGCCGGGATCAGCCCGCCCAGCCGGGGCGCGTAGGAGGTCGGATCGACCTGGATCTCCAGCCACCGCGAGCCGTCCGCGACCTCGTCCTCGGCGGTCTCCCGGACCAGCCGGCGGATGTCCTGCTCGTCCCGCAGCACCGAGCGCGCGGTGTCGTAGAGCCGCTGGAACCGGAACCAGCCCCGCTCGTCGGTCGCCCGCAACTTCGGCGGCGTCCCCGAGACCAGCACCTCGGGCAGCCGCACACCGTGCTTGTCGGCCAGCTCCAGCAGCGTGGCCGGGCGCATCGATCCGGTGAAGTGCAGGTGCAGATGGGCCTTGGGCAGAGTCCAGACGTCTCGCTGTTCCATTCACGAATCCTGCCGCATCCCCCGCACGAACGGGAACCGCCCCGGTCGGATCCCTCGATGGGGTGACCGGGGCGGCTCTCGACAGGCTGACGAACGATCAGTCGCGAGCCTCGGAGAGCAGCTTCTGCATCCGCGCCACGCCCTCGGCCAGGTCGCTGTCGCCCAGCGCGTAGGACAGCCGCAGGTAGCCCGGGGTGCCGAAGGCCTCGCCCGGCACCACCGCGACCTCGGCCTCGTCCAGGATCAGCGCGGCCAGCTCACTGGAGGTCTGCGGGCGCTTGCCGCGGATCTCCTTGCCCAGCAGCGCCTTGACCGACGGGTAGACGTAGAAGGCACCCAGCGGCTCGGGGCAGTAGACGCCCTCGATCTCGTTGAGCATCCGCACCATGGTCTGCCGGCGGCGGTCGAAGGCCACCTTCATCTCGTCCACCGCGGACAGGTCGCCGCTGACCGCGGCCAGCGCGGCCCGCTGCGCCACGTTGCTCACGTTGGAGGTGGCGTGCGACTGCAGGTTGGCGGCGGCGGCCACCACGTCCTTGGGGCCGATCATCCAGCCCACCCGCCAGCCGGTCATCGCATAGGTCTTGGCCACACCGTTGACCACGATGCACTTGTCGGCCAGCTCCGGCAGCAGCGCGGGCAGCGAGCTGAACGTGGCGTCGCCGTAGACCAGGTGCTGGTAGATCTCGTCGGTCAGCACCCACAGGCCGTGCTCCAGTGCCCAGCGGCCGATCGCCTCGGCCTCCTCCTGGGTGTAGACCGAGCCGGTCGGGTTGGACGGCGAGACGAAGAGCACCACCTTGGTGTTGGCGGTCCGGGCGGCCTCCAGCTGCGCCACCGAGACCTTGTAGTCGGTGGTCTCGTCGGCCACCACATCGACCGGCACGCCGCCGGCCAGCCGGATCGACTCGGGGTAGGTGGTCCAGTAGGGGGCCGGGACGATGACCTCGTCGCCCGGGTCCAGGATCGCCGCGAAGGCCTCGTAGATGGCCTGCTTGCCACCGTTGGTCACCAGCACCTGGGAGGCGTCGACCTTGTAGCCGGAGTCCCGCAGGGTCTTCGCCGCGATGGCCGCCTTGAGCTCGGGCAGGCCGCCGGCGGGGGTGTAGCGGTGGTTCTTCGGGTCCCGGCAGGCCTCGACGGCGGCCTCGACGATGTAGTCCGGGGTGGGGAAGTCCGGCTCGCCGGCGCCGAAGCCGATGACCGGGCGGCCGGCCGCCTTGAGGGCCTTGGCCTTGGCGTCGACGGCGAGGGTGGCGGACTCGGCGATGGCGCCGATCCGGGCGGAGACCCGGCGGTCCGCGGGACGAGTGTTGGCGGGGGTGGAAGCGCTCATACAGGCATCGTTGCAGAACGGGGTGCGTGATCGGGCCGGGGTTTCACCATACGTACGCGCCGGGTCCGCCTGGCGAGAGGTTCGACCAAACGGCGTTCACCCCGTACACTCACTGATCAACGCCCCGGGCCAACCGGAAGCCGCTCCGAAAAGCGTTCACCACGCCGACGGTCGGATGAGGTAGGTTATGGGACGACCGAGGCGCCGCGAGGCGCTGAAGGGCACTAGCTCAATTGGTAGAGCACCGGTCTCCAAAACCGGCGGTTGGGGGTTCGAGTCCCTCGTGCCCTGCTGCTTGATCCAATTCCAGCCCGTTCGCTCCACTGGAGCGAGCGGGCTTGATGCGGAGAGGGCCCCAAGTCCGCTTTGCCCAGCAAACGACCCGGATTCAGGTGAGGACGAGTGACGGAGACCACGGGCTCCACCGCAACGCCTGAGAGCGGCAACCACGACGACGCCGAGGACGCGGCGGTCGACGCTGCCGAGACCGAGGACGGCGAGGGCCTCTCCCGTCGCGACCGCAAGCGTGCCAACAAGGCCAAGGGCGGCGAGGGCGGCAAGTCGGGTGGCAAGCGGGCCAAGCGCGGCCTGTTCTCCCGCATCGCCCTGTACTACCGGCAGATCATCGCCGAGCTGCGCAAGGTGGTCTGGCCCACCCGCAGCGAGCTGATGAACTACACCACCGTCGTGGTGGTCTTCGTCGGCGTCATGATGACCATCGTGGCGACCCTGGACTGGGGGCTCGCCAAGGCCACCTTCTGGATCTTCGGCTGACCACGCCGGACAGCGCGCTCCACCACCCGACCCGGGTCGGCCCCTCACAGCACCAAAGGGGGACCGCCCGGGTCTAGCTGTCGTCACCTGCCGGGCGAGCCCGCTACCGTTGAGTCGGTACTGTTGAGGCTTGCCCCCGCAGCGGTACCCATCTCCACCTCTCCAGGAAAGAAGCAGCCACCGTGTCTGAGTCCCCCCTGTACGACGCCGACGAGACCGTCCGCGAGGCGGATGTCGCCGCCGAGCTGGATGCGGCTGAGGCTGCCGACCCCGAGGACGCCGAGCAGATCACCAGCGGCGTGGACAGCGACGAGGACGAGGTCGAGGCGGCGGACCAGGCCGAGGCCGGGGTGCCCGCCGAGGAGGCCGCGCTGCACGTGGTGAGCGAGGACGCCGCCGAGGCCGGCGAGGAGGCCGAGGCCGCTGCCGAGGAGGCCGCCGAGGTCGACCCGGTCGCCAAGTTCCGCGAGGAGCTGCGGTTCATGCCCGGCGAGTGGTACGTGATCCACACCTACGCGGGCTACGAGAACCGGGTGAAGCAGAACCTGGAGCAGCGCGCGGTCTCGCTCAACGTCGAGGAGTACATCTTCCAGGCCGAGGTGCCGCAGGAGGAGGTCGTCCAGATCAAGAACGGCGACCGCAAGACCATCCGGCAGAACAAGCTCCCCGGCTACGTGCTGGTCCGCATGGACCTCACCCCCGAGTCCTGGGGCGTGGTGCGCAACACCCCGGGTGTCACCGGCTTCGTCGGCAACGCCTACGACCCGTACCCGCTGACCCTGGACGAGGTCGTCAAGATGCTGGCGCCGGACGTCGAGCGCGCCGCGGCCAAGGAGGCCGGCAAGCCGTCGCCGGTCAAGCCGAGCGAGATCCAGGTGCTGGACTTCGAGGTCGGCGACTCGGTCACCGTCACCGACGGTCCGTTCGCCACCCTGCAGGCGACCATCAACGAGATCAACCCGGACTCGAAGAAGGTCAAGGGCCTGGTCGAGATCTTCGGCCGCGAGACCCCGGTCGAGCTGTCGTTCGACCAGATCCAGAAGAACTAGTACCGCCGGACGTACTAGTCACCGAAGCTTCTCGGGGGCGGGGCCGCAGCCTCGCCCCCGGGCTCGTTTTGGACCAGCGGCGCCCACGCGTTAGCCTGGTCCGCTGTGTGTACTCTCGCCCGGGTGTCGCCCCGGAGCCGTACACACGTCCATCGAAGGAAGGACCCGGAGAGACATGCCTCCCAAGAAGAAGAAGGTCACGGGGCTTATCAAGCTCCAGATCAACGCCGGTGCGGCCAACCCGGCGCCGCCGGTCGGCCCCGCGCTGGGTCAGCACGGCGTCAACATCATGGAGTTCTGCAAGGCCTACAACGCGGCCACCGAGTCGCAGCGTGGCATGGTCGTGCCGGTGGAGATCACGGTCTACGAGGACCGCTCCTTCACCTTCATCACCAAGACCCCGCCGGCCGCGCGCCTCATCCTGAAGGCCGCGGGCATCGAGAAGGGCTCCGGCGAGCCGCACAAGACCAAGGTCGCCAAGCTGACCTCGGCCCAGGTGCGCGAGATCGCCACCACCAAGCTCCCCGACCTGAACGCCAACGACCTGGACGCCGCGGAGAAGATCATCGCGGGTACCGCCCGGTCCATGGGCGTCACCGTCGAGGGCTGAACACCCTTTTCGTAGGCCAGTGGTAGGGCCCAGCGCGGCCCGAGATACCACGACTCCACCAACACAGGAGCAGCAGTGAAGCGCAGCAAGGCCCTCAAGGCCGCGGACCTCAAGGTCGACCGCGACCGTCTCTACGCCCCGCTCGAGGCCATCCGCCTCGCCCGGGAGACCTCCACCACCAAGTTCGACGCGACCGTCGAGGTTGCCATGCGCCTGGGTGTCGACCCGCGCAAGGCCGACCAGATGGTCCGCAGCACCGTCAACCTGCCGCACGGTACCGGTAAGACCGCCCGGGTCCTGGTCTTCGCGACCGGCGACCGTGCCGCGGCTGCGGAGGCTGCGGGCGCCGACATCGTCGGCTCCGACGAGCTCATCGACGAGGTGGCCAAGGGTCGTCTGGACTTCGACGCCGTCGTCGCCACCCCGGACCTCATGGGCAAGGTCGGCCGCCTGGGCCGCGTGCTCGGCCCGCGTGGTCTGATGCCGAACCCGAAGACCGGCACCGTCACCCCGGACGTGGCCAAGGCCGTCACGGACATCAAGGGCGGCAAGATCGAGTTCCGCGTCGACAAGCACTCGAACCTGCACTTCATCATCGGCAAGGCGTCCTTCACCGACGAGCAGCTGGTCGAGAACTACGCCGCCGCCCTTGACGAGGTGCTGCGGGCCAAGCCGTCCGCCGCCAAGGGCCGCTACATCAAGAAGACCGCGGTTTCGACCACCATGGGCCCCGGCATCCAGGTGGACCCGAACCGCACCCGCAACCTCCTGGTCGAGGAGGACCCGGCCACCGTCTGACGGTTCGCCCGGTCTGATTGACTGATCGTCAGGGCCCGTACTCCCTTGTGGAGTACGGGCCCTGACGCATTGTCCGGCGGGCCGCCGGCCGACGTCGGGCTCCGGCGTGGCAGGCTGAGCCGACGGTTGGACTGATCGGGAGGCGAGGGTGGCAGCGCTCCTGAGGGCGGTGGCCGCAGCGGCGGCCGCGGTCGCACTCTTCGGCACCCTGGCGGCCTGCGAGCCGACCGCCGGACCCAAGGCGGCGGCGAGCGGCCGGCGGTCCGCGGCGGCCGAGCCCGCGCTGCCGGTGCCCCCGGCGCCCCGGCCCGCCGACCGCTCGCCGCTCGGCGTGCTGCTCTCGGCCGAGCAGGTGCTGCAGACCGCCGGCCGGGCCCGGCTGCACTACTGGTCCGAGATCCCGGGCGGCGCCACCGACTGCGCCGACGGGGTGCTCAGCTGGGCGCCCCCCGCCATGCAGCTGACCCGCACCGCGCCGGGCGCGACCGGCCGGCTGATCGTCCTGGGCGGCGTCAGCTACCAGGGCGGCGACACCGCCACCGCGGCCCGCCTCGGCGGCCGGCACTGGGAGCGGTCCACCGGGCCGGACGGGCCGGGCGGACAGCCGCAGACGCCGTACGCCGAGCTGGCCGACCAGCTGGACCCGCTGCAGGCGGTGACCGCGGCCGCGGCCGCCGGGGACCTGCGGCTGGTGGGGGAGGAACTGCTCGGCAAGGTCCCGGTGGGGCACTGGGCCGCCACCACCACGGTGGCCGACTACACGGCCGCCGAGGCCGAGCTGCTCAGCCCGGCGCGCCGGGACCGGCTGGCGGCCGCGCTCGGCGGGGGCGGGGTGACCGCGCTGACCCTGGACCTGTGGCTGAACGACCGCGACCAGCTGGTCCAGCTGCGCCGCACCGGCAGCAGCCCCCAGGGCGTCCTGGACCAGCTGATCGAGTACCGCGACTACGGTGACCAGCTGGCCGTGCTGGCCCCGCCGGAGAGCGACACCCGGGCGGCGGGCCAGTGACCCGGTTCGGCCGTCGGCCCGATCCGCCGGTGACCCGATTTGGACTTCCCGCCCTCTTGACCGTACGCTGATGTCTGCCGAAGACCGCTGGTTGTCGCGTTGGCCCCCGGGCCGTCCGACCGAAGGTTCTGCGCTTGTCGCAGGCAGCCCGCGCAGGAGTGTTTGGAGCTTTGACTTCCGGTTGTGCGACTTGTTCGCGTGCCCGTCGAGGTCGATCGAAGCCCCGTGCCTCTGCGCACCGGGGCTTTTCTCATTCCCTGGCGAGCTGCCCTTCTCCGCTGGTGGTCAGAGGCACTGTAGGTCGACTGTCCATGGTCGGCCGACCTCGACATCACGGAAGGAGGCGTAAGCCTATGGCCAGGCCTGACAAGGCTGCCGCCGTCGCGGAGATCACGGAGAAGTTCCGTGCCTCCAACGCGGCCGTGCTGACCGAGTACCGCGGTCTGACGGTGAAGCAGGTCAAGACCCTGCGTCGCTCGCTCGGCGAGAACGCCCAGTACGCCGTGGTGAAGAACACGCTGACCAAGATTGCGGCCAACGAGGCCGGGATCACGGAGCTCGACGACCAGTTCAACGGTCCGACGGCTGTCGCCTTCGTCACCGGTGACCCGGTGGAGTCGGCGAAGGCTCTGCGTGACTTCGCCAAGGAGAACCCCGCCCTGATCATCAAGGGCGGCGTGCTCGACGGTAAGGCGCTGTCTGCCGACGACATCAAGAAGCTCGCGGACCTCGAGTCCCGCGAGGTGCTGCTCTCCAAGCTGGCCGGTGCCATGAAGGGCAAGCAGTCCCAGGCTGCCTCGCTCTTCCAGGCCCTGCCCTCGAAGCTCGTCCGCACCGTGGACGCGCTGCGCGACAAGGTCGAGCAGGGCGGTGCCGGTACGCCGGCTCCCGCCGAGGACGCCGCCGCCGAGTGATCGGCGGTGGGCTCACGCCCTCGCAGCGGGCCCGCGCCCGCCACACCCCGTACATAACCGGCACCACCTGCCGATTTAGTGGAAGGACGCCATCATGGCGAAGCTGACCCAGGACGAGCTGCTCGCTCAGTTCGAGGACATGACCCTCATCGACCTCGCCGCCTTCGTGAAGGCCTTCGAGGAGAAGTTCGACGTCACCGCCGCTGCGGCCGCCCCGGTCATGATGGCCGGCCCGGGCGCCCCGGCTGCCGAGGCCGCTGAGGAGAAGGACGAGTTCGACGTCATCCTCGACGGTGCCGGCGACAAGAAGATCCAGGTCATCAAGGAGGTGCGCACCCTGACCTCCCTCGGCCTGAAGGAGGCCAAGGACCTCGTCGACACCGCCGGTGCCGTTGTCCTGGAGAAGGTCAACAAGGAGACCGCCGAGAAGGCCAAGGCTGCCCTCGAGGGCGCTGGCGCCAAGGTCACCGTCAAGTGACGTTGCGCTCCTAGCGAGCACCGCTTCCAAGGAAGCACAACGGGCCGGGCCGGCCACCCTTCGCGGGTGGTCGGCCCGGCCTGTCTGCGTTGGGTGGACTGTCGGCGGGGCGAGGTATGGTGATCACCGCTGTAACGCTCACAGGCCGCACAGCGATGAACACCCCGAGGTCCAAGCTTCGGCCGGGCCTTGACGAACGGCGGCGGGCGCGCGATTCTCAAGGCGCGTGCCGACACCCCCGAGGGCGGTCGGCCGTTAGTTCGAGTGGCCCCGGATGCATAACCCGGGGCCGCGGCGGGAACTCACTAGGAGTGAGTCGCGGTGCCGGCCTCCTCGGTGGGGTTTGGCGCCGCTGCAGTGCGCAGCAGGACTGGCAGTACGCAACGGAGGGAGCGTCCGATTCGGTCTCCGAATCAGGACTGGACAGCAGTGTCGCCTTTGGCTACACTGTCCCTTTGCGCTGCCTGTTAGCTGCTCCGTGACTCGTCGCCCGGAGTCGGCGCTGCCCTGACCTGGGATTTCTCCGTTGGATGAACCCCTCGGCAAGGCCCGGCCGGTACGCGCGTAGTGAGCTCCGAGCCCTCGGAAGGACCCCCCTCTTGGCCGCGCCGCGCAACGCCTCGAACAATTCCGCCGCATCCACCGCCCCGCTCCGCGTCTCGTTCGCGAAGATCAAGGAGCCCCTCGAGGTACCGAACCTCCTCGCCCTGCAGACCGAGAGCTTTGACTGGCTGCTCGGCAATGCGGCCTGGAAGTCCCGGGTCGAGGCGGCGCTGGAGTCCGGTCAGGACGTCCCCACCAAGTCCGGTCTGGAGGAGATCTTCGAAGAGATCTCCCCGATCGAGGACTTCAGTGGGTCGATGTCGCTGACCTTCCGCGACCACCGTTTCGAGCCGCCGAAGAACTCCATTGACGAGTGCAAGGACCGCGACTTCACCTACGCGGCCCCGCTCTTCGTCACGGCCGAGTTCACCAACAACGAGACCGGTGAGATCAAGTCTCAGACGGTCTTCATGGGCGACTTCCCGCTCATGACCCACAAGGGCACGTTCGTGATCAACGGCACCGAGCGTGTCGTCGTCTCGCAGCTGGTCCGCTCCCCGGGCGTGTACTTCGACTCCACCCTGGACAAGGTGTCCGACAAGGACATCTACTCCGCCAAGGTCATCCCCTCGCGTGGTGCCTGGCTGGAGATGGAGATCGACAAGCGCGACATGGTCGGTGTCCGCATCGACCGCAAGCGCAAGCAGTCGGTCACCGTGCTGCTCAAGGCCCTCGGCTGGACCAACGAGATGATTCTCGAGGAGTTCGGCGAGTACGAGTCGATGCGCGCCACCCTGGAGAAGGACCACACCCAGGGCCAGGACGACGCGCTGCTGGACATCTACCGCAAGCTGCGTCCGGGCGAGCCGCCGACCCGTGAGGCCGCGCAGACCCTGCTCGAGAACCTCTACTTCAACCCGAAGCGCTACGACCTGGCCAAGGTCGGCCGCTACAAGGTCAACCGGAAGCTGGGCAACGCCGAGTCGCTGGACTCGGGCGTGCTCACCGAGCCGGACATCATCGGCGCCATCAAGTACCTGGTCAAGCTGCACGCCGGTGAGACCGAGTGGCGTGACGGTGAGGGCCGCGACATCGTGGTCGAGGTCGACGACATCGACCACTTCGGCAACCGTCGCCTGCGCAACGTCGGCGAGCTCATCCAGAACCAGGTCCGCACCGGCCTGGCCCGCATGGAGCGCGTCGTCCGCGAGCGGATGACCACCCAGGACGTCGAGGCGATCACGCCGCAGACCCTGATCAACATCCGGCCGGTCGTCGCCTCCATCAAGGAGTTCTTCGGCACCAGCCAGCTGTCCCAGTTCATGGACCAGACCAACCCGCTGTCGGGTCTGACCCACAAGCGCCGTCTGTCCGCGCTGGGTCCCGGTGGTCTGTCCCGTGAGCGGGCCGGCTTCGAGGTCCGTGACGTGCACCCCTCGCACTACGGCCGCATGTGTCCGATCGAGACCCCTGAAGGCCCGAACATCGGTCTGATCGGGTCGCTGGCCTCGTACGGCCGGGTGAACGCCTTCGGCTTCATCGAGACCCCGTACCGCAAGGTCGACGAGCACGGTGTGGTCACCACCCACGTCGACTATCTGACCGCTGACGAAGAGGACCGCTACGTCATCGCGCAGGCCAACGCGCCGCTGACCGATGACAACCACTTCGCGGAGCCGCGCGTCCTGGTCCGCCGCCGTGGCGGCGAGATCGACTACGTGCCCGGCACCGAGGTCGACTACATGGACGTCTCGCCGCGCCAGATGGTGTCGGTCGCGACCGCCATGATCCCGTTCCTCGAGCACGACGACGCCAACCGCGCGCTCATGGGCTCGAACATGATGCGCCAGGCCGTCCCGCTGCTGCGCAGCGAGGCGCCGCTGGTCGGCACCGGCATGGAGTACCGCTGCGCCGTCGACGCCGCGGACGTCATCACCGCCGACAAGGCCGGTGTGGTCCAGGAGGTCTCGGCCGACTACGTCACCGTCGCCAACGACGACGGCACGTACAACACCTACCGGGCCGCCAAGTTCACCCGCTCCAACCAGGGCACCGCCTTCAACCAGAAGGTGCTCGTGGACGAGGGCGTGCGGGTCGAGGCCGGCCAGGTGCTGGCCGACGGCCCGTGCACCGACGAGGGCGAGATGGCGCTGGGCAAGAACCTGCTCGTCGCCTTCATGTCCTGGGAGGGCCACAACTACGAGGACGCGATCATCCTGTCGCAGCGCCTCGTGCAGGACGACGTCCTCTCCTCGATCCACATCGAGGAGCACGAGGTCGACGCCCGTGACACCAAGCTGGGCCCCGAGGAGATCACCCGGGACATCCCGAACGTCTCCGAGGAGGTCCTCGCCGACCTCGACGAGCGCGGCATCATCCGGATCGGCGCCGATGTCGTCACCGGCGACATCCTGGTCGGCAAGGTCACCCCGAAGGGTGAGACCGAGCTGACCCCGGAGGAGCGCCTGCTCCGCGCGATCTTCGGTGAGAAGGCCCGTGAGGTCCGCGACACCTCGCTGAAGGTGCCGCACGGTGAGTCCGGCAAGGTCATCGGCGTCCGCGTCTTCGACCGCGAAGAGGGCGACGAGCTGCCCCCGGGCGTGAACCAGCTGGTCCGCGTCTACGTGGCCCAGAAGCGCAAGATCACCAACGGTGACAAGCTCGCCGGCCGCCACGGCAACAAGGGCGTCATCTCCAAGATCCTGCCGGTCGAGGACATGCCGTTCCTCGAGGACGGCACCCCGGTCGACATCATCCTCAACCCGCTGGGTGTCCCGTCCCGAATGAACCCGGGACAGGTCCTGGAGATCCACCTCGGCTGGCTCGCCAAGCAGGGCTGGGACGTCTCCGGCCTCGCCGACGAGTGGGCCCGCCGCCTGCAGGCGATCGGCGCCGACACGGTCGAGGGCGGCACCAACCTGGCCACCCCGGTCTTCGACGGCGCCCGCGAGGACGAGATCACCGGTTTGCTGGACAACACCACCCTCACCCGTGACGGTGAGCGCCTGGTGAACTCCACCGGTAAGGCCCGGCTGTACGACGGCCGCTCCGGCGAGCCGTTCCCGATGCCGATCTCGGTCGGCTACATGTACATCCTCAAGCTGCACCACCTGGTCGACGACAAGCTGCACGCCCGCTCGACCGGTCCGTACTCGATGATCACCCAGCAGCCGCTCGGTGGTAAGGCGCAGTTCGGTGGTCAGCGCTTCGGTGAGATGGAGGTGTGGGCCCTTGAGGCGTACGGCGCGGCCTACGCGCTGCAGGAGCTGCTCACCATCAAGTCCGACGACGTCCTGGGCCGCGTGAAGGTCTACGAGGCGATCGTCAAGGGCGAGAACATCCCCGAGCCGGGCATTCCCGAGTCCTTCAAGGTCCTCATCAAGGAAATGCAGTCGCTCTGCCTCAACGTGGAGGTGCTGTCCTCGGACGGCTCCAACATCGAGCTGCGGGACTCCGACGAAGACGTGTTCCGCGCTGCCGAGGAGCTCGGCATCGACCTGTCCCGGCGCGAGCCGAGCAGCGTCGAAGAGGTCTGACGGAGGTTGGGCCGGCTGCCTTCAACCGGCAGCCGGCCCGCCCCCAGGCCCCCCTCAGACCACAGACAAACTCTCGAATGACGAAAGAGGGCTTGACGACCAGTGCTTGACGTCAACTTCTTCGACGAGCTCCGCATCGGCCTGGCCACGGCTGACGACATCCGCCAGTGGTCCCACGGCGAGGTCAAGAAGCCGGAGACCATCAACTACCGCACCCTGAAGCCCGAAAAGGACGGCCTCTTCTGCGAGAAGATCTTCGGCCCCACCCGGGACTGGGAGTGCTACTGCGGTAAGTACAAGCGCGTCCGCTTCAAGGGCATCATCTGCGAGCGCTGCGGCGTCGAGGTGACCCGCGCCAAGGTGCGCCGTGAGCGGATGGGCCACATCGAGCTGGCCGCCCCGGTCACCCACATCTGGTACTTCAAGGGTGTGCCGTCCCGCCTCGGCTACCTGCTCGACCTGGCGCCGAAGGACCTCGAGAAGGTCATCTACTTCGCCGCCTACATGATCACCTGGGTGGACGAGGAGCGCCGTCAGCGCGACCTGCCCTCCCTGGAGGCGCACGTCTCGGTCGAGCGCCAGCAGATCGAGAACCGCCGCGACGCCGACCTCGAGGCCCGCGCCAAGAAGGCCGAGACCGACCTGGCCGAGCTGGAGGCCGAGGGCGCCAAGGCCGACGTGCGCCGCAAGGTGCGCGAGGGTGCCGAGCGTGAGATGAAGCAGCTGCGCGACCGTGCGCAGCGCGAGATCGACCGCCTGGACGAGGTCTGGGCCCGGTTCAAGAACCTCAAGGTCCAGGACCTCGAGGGTGACGAGCTGCTCTACCGCGAGCTGCGCGACCGGTTCGGCACCTACTTCCAGGGCTCGATGGGCGCCGCGGCCCTCAAGGACCGCCTGGAGACCTTCGACCTGACCGCCGAGGCCGAGCGCCTGCGCGAGATCATCCGCACCGGCAAGGGCCAGAAGAAGACCCGTGCGCTCAAGCGCCTCAAGGTCGTCTCCGCCTTCCTGCAGACCAGCAACAAGCCGCACGGCATGGTGCTCGACTGCGTCCCGGTGATCCCGCCGGACCTGCGTCCGATGGTGCAGCTGGACGGTGGCCGCTTCGCGACCTCCGACCTGAACGACCTGTACCGCCGTGTCATCAACCGCAACAACCGCCTGAAGCGGCTTCTCGACCTCGGCGCGCCCGAGATCATCGTCAACAACGAGAAGCGCATGCTCCAGGAGGCGGTCGACGCCCTCTTCGACAACGGCCGCCGCGGCCGCCCGGTGACGGGCCCCGGCAACCGTCCGCTGAAGTCCCTCAGCGACATGCTGAAGGGCAAGCAGGGTCGTTTCCGTCAGAACCTGCTCGGCAAGCGCGTCGACTACTCGGCCCGTTCGGTCATCGTCGTCGGCCCGCAGCTCAAGCTGCACCAGTGCGGTCTGCCCAAGGCCATGGCGCTGGAGCTCTTCAAGCCGTTCGTGATGAAGCGCCTGGTCGACCTGAACCACGCGCAGAACATCAAGTCGGCCAAGCGCATGGTCGAGCGCGCCCGCCCGGTGGTGTGGGACGTCCTCGAAGAGGTCATCGCCGAGCACCCGGTGCTGCTGAACCGTGCGCCCACCCTGCACCGCCTGGGCATCCAGGCCTTCGAGCCGCAGCTGGTCGAGGGCAAGGCCATCCAGATCCACCCGCTCGTCTGCACCGCGTTCAACGCGGACTTCGACGGTGACCAGATGGCCGTTCACCTGCCGCTGAGCGCGGAGGCCCAGGCCGAGGCCCGCATCCTGATGCTGTCCTCGAACAACATCCTGAAGCCGGCCGACGGTCGCCCCGTCACCATGCCGACCCAGGACATGGTGCTCGGTCTGTTCTTCCTCACCTCGGACCGCGAGAACGTGAAGGGCGCCGGCCGCTCCTTCTCGTCCACCGCCGAGGCGATCATGGCCTTCGACGCCCGCGAGCTGGACGTCCAGGCCCCGATCAACCTGCGGCTGCCGATCGGCACCGTGCCGCCGCGGGGCTGGACCCCGTCGGTCGACCCCGAGTGGGTCGACAGCGAGGCGGCGCAGTGGACCGAGGGCGAGTCCTTCCGGCTCACCACGACCCTGGGTCGGGCGCTCTTCAACGAGCTGCTGCCCGAGGACTACCCGTTCGTCGACTACGAGGTGGGCAAGAAGCAGCTCTCCGCGATCGTCAACGACCTGGCCGAGCGGTACCCCAAGGTCGTCGTGGCGGCGACCCTGGACAACCTGAAGGCGTCCGGCTTCCACTGGTCGACCCGTTCCGGTGTCACCGTCTCGATCTCGGACGTCGTGGTCCCGCCGAGCAAGCCCCAGATCCTCGAGGGCTACGAGGCGCAGGCCGAGAAGGTCCAGAAGAACTACGAGCGCGGTCTGATGACCAACGACGAGCGCAAGCAGGAGCTCGTCAACATCTGGACCAAGGCGACCAACGAGGTCGCCGAGGCGATGAACGCGAACTTCCCGAAGACCAACCCCATCTTCATGATGGTGGACTCGGGTGCTCGTGGAAACATGATGCAGATGCGTCAGATCGCCGGTATGCGTGGTCTGGTGTCGAACGCGAAGAACGAGACCATCCCGCGTCCCATCAAGGCCTCGTTCCGTGAGGGCCTGTCCGTGCTGGAGTACTTCATCTCCACCCACGGTGCCCGTAAGGGTCTGGCCGACACCGCGCTGCGTACCGCCGACTCGGGTTACCTGACCCGTCGTCTGGTGGACGTCTCGCAGGACGTGATCATCCGCGAGGAGGACTGCGGCACCGAGCGCGGCCTCAAGCTGGCGATCGGCAGCGTCGGCGAGGACGGTGTGCTGCGCAAGGCGGAGGACGTCGAGACCAGCGTCTACGCCCGCATGCTGGCCGAGGACATCACCGTCGACGGCAAGCTCATCGCGACGGCCAACACCGACCTCGGTGACGTCCTGATCGACGAGCTGATCAAGCACGGCATCGGCGAGGTCAAGGTCCGCTCGATCCTCACCTGTGAGTCGGCGGTCGGCACCTGTGCCATGTGCTACGGCCGCTCGCTGGCCACCGGCAAGCTGGTCGACATCGGTGAGGCGGTCGGCATCATCGCCGCCCAGTCCATCGGTGAGCCCGGTACCCAGCTGACCATGCGTACCTTCCACACCGGTGGTGTGGCCGGTGACGACATCACCCAGGGTCTGCCGCGTGTCGTCGAGCTCTTCGAGGCCCGTACCCCCAAGGGTGTGGCCCCGATCTCGGAGGCCTCCGGCCGGGCCCGGATCGAGGACACCGAGAAGACCCGCAAGATCGTCATCACCCCGGACGACGGCACCGACGAGATCGCCTACCCGGTCTCCAAGCGTGTCAAGCTCCTGGTGAGCGAGGGCGAGCAGGTCCAGGTCGGCCAGAAGCTGACCATGGGTGCCACCAACCCGCACGACGTGCTGCGGATCATGGGCCAGCGTGCCGTCCAGATCCACCTGGTCGCCGAGGTCCAGAAGGTCTACAACTCGCAGGGTGTGTCGATCCACGACAAGCACATCGAGATCATCATCCGGCAGATGCTCCGCCGCGTGACGATCATCGAGTCGGGCGACGCCGAGCTGCTGCCGGGCGAGCTGGTCGAGCGCGGCCGGTTCGAGACCGAGAACCGTCGTGTGGTCTCCGAGGGCGGTCACCCCGCCTCCGGCCGTCCGCAGCTGATGGGTATCACCAAGGCCTCGCTGGCCACCGAGTCCTGGCTGTCGGCCGCCTCCTTCCAGGAGACGACCCGGGTGCTCACCGACGCGGCGATCCACGCCAAGTCGGACCCGCTGCTGGGCCTCAAGGAGAACGTCATCCTCGGTAAGCTCATCCCGGCCGGTACGGGCCTGCCCCGCTACCGCAACATCCGGGTCGAGCCGACCGAGGAGGCCAAGGCCGCGATGTACTCGGCCGTCGGCTACGACGACTACGACCTGTCGCCCTTCGGCGCCGGCTCCGGCCAGGCGGTCCCGCTGGACGACTACGACTACGGCCCGTACACCGGCTGAGTCCACGGTTGAGCCGCAGGGCGGTCATCCCTCTCAGGGATGACCGCCCTGCGGCGTTTGTCCGTCCCGTGGGGGAGGCGGAGAAGCCGTTCGGTGGGCTGATCCGCGACCAGGGGGCTGGCGGGCAGGCTTCGGGGTGTCGGCACGGAGGGGCCGGGCTGGCGGCCCGAGGGGGAGCCCGATGAACCACCGTCTGAACGGAGTGCTGCTCTACACCGCGGTCACCGTCGTCACCCGCCGACGTGGCGGCTGCGGCCTACCGGATCATCCAGCAGGAGACCCTGCGGTTCCTGGCCCGAGGGCTGTCGAACGCCGAGAGCGCCGCCGAGCTGACGGTCAGCGAACACACCGTCAAGACCCATGTCGCCAACCTGCTGAGCAAGTTGCAGCTGCGCGACCGGGTGCACGCGGTGGTCTTCGCCTACGAGGCCGGGGCGGTGGTGGCGGGCGAGGGCTGAAACCCGGGTGCGGTCGGCCTCGGGAGGCACCTACTGTCGGGGCATGAGCAGCCGCAAGCTCGTCGCCGTCCTGACCGGCGCCGGCATCTCCACCGACTCCGGCATCCCCGACTACCGTGGCCCGCAAGGCCTTTGGCAGCGCGATCCGAGCGCCCAGGAGTTGGTCACCATCGGCCCGTACCTGGCCTCCTCGGACGTCCGGCGGCGTTCCTGGCTGATGCGCCGGGACGCGGGCGCGCTGAACGCCGAGCCGAACGCCGGGCACCGGGCGCTGGTCGAGCTGGACCGGGCGCTGCCGACCCGGGTGCTCACCCAGAACGTGGACGGGCTGCACCAGGAGGCCGGGCTGCGCCAGGACCATGTGCTCGAACTGCACGGCACCGCGCGGCGGGTGCGCTGCACGGGGTGCGCGTACACCGGTGCCATGGCCGAGGTGCTGGACCGGGTGGCGGCCGGCGAGCCGGACCCGGCCTGCCGGGAGTGCGGCGGGATCCTGCGACCGGCCACCGTGATGTTCGGCGAGGCGCTGGACCCCGAGGTGCTGGACCGGGCCGCCCGGATCGCGCAGCTGTGCGACGTGTTCATCGCCGTCGGCAGCAGCCTGCAGGTGCATCCGGCGGCCGGACTGGTGGAGGTGGCGGTCCAGGCGGGGGCCGGGCTGATCGTGGTCAACGCCGAGCCGACCCCGTACGACGAGCCGGCAGACCTGGTGATCCGGGAGCCCATCTCCACGGCGCTGCCGGCCCTGGTCGCTAGGCTGACCGAGTGACGACGCGTTTCGATCCCCGGTCGGCGGAGTTCATCGCGCACCCGTACGACGTCTATGCCGAGCTGCGGGCCGATGCCCCGGTGGTCTTCCACGAGGCCACCGGGCAGTGGCTGGTCTCCCGGCACGCGGACGTCAGCGCGCTGCTGCGGGACCGGCGGCTCGGGCGCACCTACACCCACCGGTTCGGCCACGAGGAGTTCGGGCGGACCCCGCCCGACCCGGCACACGAGCCGTTCCACACCCTCAACGGCAACGGCTTGCTGGACCTGGAAGGCCCCGACCACACCCGGATCCGCCGGCTGGTCGCCAAGGCCTTCACCCCGCGGATGGTCGAGGCACTGCGGCCCACCGTGGCGCGGCTGGCCGACGAACTGGTCACCGGGCTGCTGGAGGAGGGCGGCGGCGACCTGATCTCGGCCGTCGCCGAACCGCTGCCGGTGGCCGTGATCGCCGAGATGCTCGGCGTGCCCGCCGCCGACCGGCACCTGCTGCGGCCCTGGTCGGCCGCGATCACCGGAATGTTCGAGCTCAACCCGAGCACCGGGACCGCCGAGCGGGCGGTGCGGGCCAGCGTCGAGTTCTCCGACTACCTGCGCGCGCTGATCGGCGAGCGCCGGGCCGCGCCGGGCGAGGACCTGGTCTCCGCGCTGATCGCCGCCCAGGAGGACGGCGACGCGCTCAGCGAGCAGGAACTGGTCTCCACCTGCGTACTGCTGCTGAACGCCGGCCACGAGGCGACCGTCAACACCACCGGCAACGGCTGGTGGGCGCTGTTGCGCAACCCCGCTCAGCTGGCCCTGCTGCGCTCCGATGTCGACGCCCACCTCCCGACCGCCATCGAGGAGTTGATGCGGTTCGACACCCCGCTGCAGATGTTCGAGCGGTGGGTGCTGGAGGACATCGAGGTGGCCGGCGTGCGCATCCCGCGCGGCAGCGAGCTGGCCCTGCTGTTCGGCTCGGCCAACCGGGACGAGGCGCGGTTCGCCGACCCCGAGCGGCTGGACGTCACCCGGGCCGACAACCCGCACATCTCCTTCGGCGCGGGCATCCACTACTGCCTCGGCGCGCCGCTGGCCAGGCTCGAACTCGCCGAATCCTTCGGTGCGTTGCTGCGCCGGGCGCCCGACCTGACGCTGCTGCGGGAGCCGGTCTGGCAGCCCGGCTACGTGATCCGCGGCCTGACCGAACTGCAGGTGACCACATGAAGCGTGCTAGCGGTGCTCTGCTGGGCCTGGCGCTGGGTGACGCGCTCGGCGCCCCGACCGAGTTCCAGTCGATGGAGAACCTCGCCCGGAGCTGGCCCGACTGGCGTCAACTCCCGCTGCGCCAGGTGGCGTTGGTCACCGACGACACCCAGATGACGCTCTCGGTGGCCCGCGCGCTGCGCACCGCGCTGGCCGACGGTCCGCTGACCGCCGAGCGGTTCACCGCGCCGCTGCGCGCCGAGTACGTCGAGTGGTGGCGCTCGCCGCAGAACAACCGGGCGCCGGGCTTCACCTGCCTGAGCGCCTGCCAGGAGCTCAGCCACCGCGGGGTGCGCTGGCAGGAGGCCAGCCGGATCGGCTCCAAGGGCTGCGGCGCCAACATGCGGGTCGCCCCGCTGGGCCTGGTACGCGGGCTGACGATGGACCAACTCGCGGGCGGCTCCCAGCTGCAGGCCGCACTGACCCACGGTCACCCGACCGGCCTGGCGGCCAGTGAACTGACCGCGCTGACCGTCTGGCTGCTCACCCAGGACACCGCACCGGCCCAGCTGCCCGCGCTGCTGCGGGCCTACGCGGCGGCCAACCGCACCAAGTACCGCGAGGACTGGCTGGGCGACCTGTGGACGCAGTCCCACCGCCACGATGCGGAGTCGTTCATCACCGAGGGCTGGGACCAGTGCCTGGCCGTCCTGGACCGGCTGGACCAGGCGCTGGCCGCAGCGGACCGCGAAGCCGACCCGTGCCTGATCACGGGGGAGGGCTGGATCGCCGAGGAGGCGTTCGCCAGCGCGCTGCTCTGCTTCCTGCTCTTCCCCGACGACCCGGTGGCGGCGATCCGCCGGGCCGCCTACTCCTCCGGCGACTCCGACTCGCTCGCCTGCCTGGCCGGCGCCTTCGCCGGTGCGCACCACGGCGCCGACGCCTGGCCGGCCGACTGGGTGGAGCGGATCGAGCACCGCGACGAGCTGCTGGAGTTCGGCGCGCTCTGGGACTGAGCGGGCGCCGGGTTACGCCTGCCGGCCGAGCCGCCGCCGGGGCTGCAGGGCCGCCCGGTCCGCGGCGGCGCGCCCGGCCGCCCAGCCCTCCCCGTCGCTGACTCGCACCCGCTGCGAGGTGAGCTTGGGGAACATCCGCTCGGTCGCGGACTCCACCGCCTCCTCGCGGGCCGCCAGCGCGGGCAGCAGCCGGGCGTCGGGCAGCCGCTGCTCGGCGGTGCCGTCGTCGTTCAGATGGCGCCCGGCGGCCGCCTCCCGGGTGGTCTGCTCGGTCGCCTCGGTGAGCCGCTCCCGGATCCGGGCCGCGTAGGAGACCAGGAAGGACTGCCGGAACGCCCGGGTGCGGGAGGCCCCGTCCAGGTGCTGCCGGCTGCCGGCCTGCTGCATCGCCGCGGTGGCCTGCACCAGCAGCGAGGTGTAGAGCAGCTCCACCGCGTCCAGGTCGGAGTCGAAGCCGATGACGGTGCAGAACGAGAACTCCTTGGCCCACACCACCCGGCACCGGTTGGCCGCCGCCACCGCGTCCAGCAGCATCGCCTTGGGGCCCTCGTACGGGTTCTCCACCCCGATCCGGACCGCGCCGGGCGTAGCCGCGGAGTCCGGCCGGCCGACCGCGAGCAGTGCCTCGTCGATGGAGTGCTGGGCCATCAGCTGCTGGGCCTTGGCGGTCAGCGCCTCGGCCTCCTGCGGGTACTCGGTCGACTCGGCCTTGGCCAGCAGGGCCCGGATCCGGGAGAGCATCCGGGGCTCGCCGGTCAGCGGGCCAGCCGCCCGGTGCTCGACCCGGTGGGCCGCGCCCGGGGCCGGCCCGACCGGCGTGATCACCGGCAGCCGGGCGAGCAGTGCCAGCAGCTCCAGGGCGGCGGTGGCCAGGGCGAACCGGTCCAGCCGGTGCCGCTCGGCGAAGCCGGGCAGGAAACCCTCGTCGCCGTCCCACCAGGCCTCGGCGCCGAGCTCGCGCAGCTGCTCCTGCCAGCGCCGGTCCAGGGTGGCGGGGGAGTGGCCGCGCGCCTCGGCGGCGACCAGGTCGGTCAGCAGCGCCTGGTGCGGCGGCGCCAGGTCCCGCCGGACCAGCCGGGCCAGGTCGGCCGGGCGCCAGCCGCGGGCCCAGAGCGAGCCCAGTGACCGGTCCGCCAGGGTCAGCAGGCCGCGCCCGACGGCCGGCCAGCGCTCGGCGGAGGCGGCCAGCAGCGAGGCGCCCTCGTCCAGCACCCGGTCGGTCAGCTTCGCCGGCGCGCCCAGCAGCGCGCCGAGCGCCTGCTCCCACTGCTCGACGGTCGCCCCGCCGTTGTCTTCACTCACCTGGCCCATGATGCCGGAGCCCGGTTGCAGGGCATGATGAGACGGTGCGGCCGAGACGGAACCCGGCGGCCGATGCGTTCGTCCTCACATGGGAGACGACAGGGGAGGAGTCCGGATGGGTGACGTGCAGCCGTGGCCCGGCGGTTGGCAGTCCCGGCAGCCGGCCCAGCCCGGGGCCTACGGTCCGCCGGCTGCCTACGGCCCGCCGGCCCCCGCCTACGGCTCGCCGGTCCCGTACGGGTCGCCGCACGCCGCGATGCGCGCCGCGCACACCGACCGCGAGCGCACCATCGACGTGCTGAAGGCGGCCTACGCCGAGGGGCGGTTGTCCGCGGCGGAGTACGGCGAGCGGTTCGAGGTGGCGAACAGCGCCCAGACCTACGGCCAGTTGGCCCAGCTGGTGGCCGACCTGCCGGCCGGCCCGGGCCTGGCCCCGCCGGTGGCGCCGATGCCGGTGCCGGCCACCTTCATGCCGCCGCCGGTCCGCCCGGCGCCCAACAACGGCATGGCCGTCGCCTCCCTGGTGCTGGGCCTGCTCTGTGTGCCGTCCATGGGTTTCTTCGGGCTGCCGGCGGTGATCACCGGTCATGTGGCGCGCAATCAGATCCGCCGCACCAAGGAGAGCGGTGACGGGATGGCGACGGCCGGATTGGTCCTGGGCTACCTGTCGGTGGCCGGTTGGGCGATGATGTTGCTCTTCAGCCTGCTGCTGGTCGCCGCGCACGGGTAGCGGCTCGCACCGGGGTGTGTTAGCCGCGCCACCCCGGCCGCCCTCGCGGGCCGCGGCCGGTGGGGCGCCCGGATCCGCCACGACCTGCGGCGCTCCATTTGTTTTGACCGCGCCCGATGCGCTAGGTACGCTCTGACCTTGTGCCTGGGGTGTCCCCGGGTCCTTGGCGTGCAAGCACACCGGCCGCCGCAGCGGTGAGGTTCCACCCGCCCTGTATGCGCCGCCGTGGTGCGTCAGTCCATGGGATTCCGCGTGATTCCTCCCTCCGAGGAGGCTCAACACACCCGACCGCGTGGGTCGGCGTGAGCTGGGCAGACCGCTTGGGAACACCGCAGGTTAGTTTCACCCAGCCTTGGCACACAGAAAACGGAGAAACGGTGCCTACGATCCAGCAGCTGGTCCGAAAGGGCCGGCAGGACAAGGTCGAGAAGAACAAGACGCCCGCCCTGAAGGGTTCGCCCCAGCGTCGCGGCGTCTGCACGCGTGTGTACACGACCACCCCGAAGAAGCCGAACTCGGCTCTCCGCAAGGTCGCCCGTGTGCGCCTCACCAGCGGGATCGAGGTCACCGCTTACATTCCGGGCGAGGGCCACAACCTGCAGGAGCACTCCATCGTGCTGGTCCGCGGTGGGCGTGTGAAGGACCTTCCTGGTGTCCGCTACAAGATCATCCGCGGCTCGCTTGACACCCAGGGTGTCAAGAACCGCAAGCAGGCTCGCAGCCGCTACGGCGCCAAGAAGGAGAAGTAAGAATGCCTCGTAAGGGCCCCGCCCCGAAGCGCCCGGTCATCATCGACCCGGTTTACGGCTCCCCGCTGGTGACCTCGCTGGTCAACAAGATCCTGCTGCACGGCAAGCGCTCCACCGCCGAGCGCATCGTGTACGGCGCCCTCGAGGGCGTTCGCGAGAAGACCGGCTCGGACCCCGTCGTGACGCTGAAGCGCGCGCTGGAGAACGTCAAGCCGGCCCTCGAGGTCAAGTCCCGCCGCGTCGGTGGCGCGACCTACCAGGTTCCGGTCGAGGTCCGCCCGGGCCGCGCCAGCACCCTGGCGCTGCGCTGGATGGTCGGCTACTCCCGCGCCCGTCGCGAGAAGACCATGACCGAGCGCCTGATGAACGAGATCCTCGACGCCAGCAACGGCCTGGGCGCTTCCGTGAAGCGTCGCGAGGACACCCACAAGATGGCCGAGTCCAACAAGGCCTTCGCGCACTACCGCTGGTAGTCCGTACCCCGTCACTAGACAGAGAGAGAACGAGCCACCATGGCTACAACCTCCCTTGACCTCGCCAAGGTCCGCAACATCGGGATCATGGCGCACATCGACGCGGGCAAGACCACCACCACCGAGCGGATCCTGTTCTACACCGGTGTCTCGTACAAGATCGGTGAGGTCCACGATGGCGCTGCCACCATGGACTGGATGGAGCAGGAGCAGGAGCGCGGCATCACGATCACGTCGGCCGCGACGACCTGTCACTGGACGCTCGACGGCGTTGACAACACCATCAACATCATCGACACCCCGGGCCACGTCGACTTCACCGTCGAGGTGGAGCGCTCGCTGCGCGTCCTCGACGGTGGCGTGACGGTGTTCGACGGCGTCGCCGGTGTCGAGCCCCAGTCCGAGACCGTGTGGCGGCAGGCTGACCGCTACGGCGTTCCGCGCATCTGCTTCGTCAACAAGCTGGACCGCACGGGCGCCAACTTCTTCTTCTGCGTGCAGACCATCAAGGACCGCCTCAACGCGACCCCGCTGGTCATGCAGCTGCCGATCGGTGCCGAGGCCGACTTCACCGGCGTCGTCGACCTGGTGAAGATGAAGGCCCTGGTCTGGTCCGCGGACGCCCCCAAGGGCGAGATGTACGACACCGTCGAGATCCCGGCCGACCTGGCCGAGCAGGCGGCGGAGTACCGCGAGGCGCTGCTCGACACCGTGTCGAACGTCAGCGACGAGGTGATGGAGCTCGCCCTCGAGGGCGAGGACATCCCCGAGGAGCTGCTGATCGCCGCGATCCGCAAGGGCACGCTGAACTCGGACTTCACCCCGATCTTCTGCGGCTCCGCGTTCAAGAACAAGGGCGTCCAGCCCCTGCTCGACGCGGTCGTGAAGTACCTGCCGTCGCCGCTCGACATCGAGAGCATCAAGGGCACCAAGCCCGGCGACGACTCGGTCGAGATCGTCCGCAAGGCCTCGGACGACGAGCCGCTCGCCGCGCTCGCGTTCAAGATCATGTCGGACCCGCACCTCGGCAAGCTCACCTTCGTCCGGGTTTACTCGGGCCGCCTGGAGTCCGGCACCTCGGTGCTGAACTCCGTCAAGGGCAAGAAGGAGCGCATCGGCAAGATCTACCGCATGCACGCGAACAAGCGTGAGGAGATCGAGTCGGTGGGCGCCGGCGACATCATCGCCGTCATGGGCCTGAAGCAGACCACCACCGGTGAGACGCTGAGCGACGAGAAGAACCCGGTCATCCTGGAGTCCATGGACTTCCCGGCCCCGGTCATCCGCGTCGCCATCGAGCCCAAGTCCAAGGGTGACCAGGAGAAGCTGGGTGTCGCCATCCAGCGTCTCGCGGAGGAGGACCCCTCCTTCCAGGTCAACACGGACGAGGAGACCGGCCAGACCATCATCGCGGGTATGGGCGAGCTGCACCTCGAGGTGCTGGTCGACCGTATGAAGCGTGAGTTCAAGGTCGAGGCCAACGTCGGCAAGCCGCAGGTCGCGTACCGCGAGACGATCCGCAAGGCCGTCGAGCGGATCGACTACACGCACAAGAAGCAGACCGGTGGCTCCGGCCAGTTCGCCAAGATCCAGATCGCGATCGAGCCTCTGGAGAGCGGCGACGGCTACGAGTTCGTCAACAAGGTCACCGGTGGCCGCGTGCCGAAGGAGTACATCCCTTCGGTCGACGCCGGTTGCCAGGAGGCCATGGAGTTCGGTGTCCTCGCCGGCTACCCGCTGCAGGGTGTCCGCGTGACGCTGCTCGACGGTGCCTCGCACGACGTCGACTCCTCCGAGCTCGCGTTCAAGATCGCCGGCTCGATGGCCTTCAAGGAAGGCGCCAGGAAGGCCGGTCCGGCCCTCCTGGAGCCGATGATGGCCGTCGAGGTCACCACGCCCGAGGACTACATGGGCGAGGTCATCGGCGACATCAACTCTCGTCGTGGCCAGATCCGGTCCATGGACGAGCGTCACGGCGCCCGCGTGGTCAACGCGCTGGTGCCGCTCTCCGAGATGTTCGGCTACGTCGGTGACCTGCGCAGCAAGACCTCTGGTCGCGCGAGCTACTCGATGCAGTTCGACTCGTACGCCGAGGTTCCGCGGAACGTGGCGGAGGAGATCATCGCCAAGGCCAAGGGCGAGTAAGACCGGTCCGTCCGGTCTGCGGTTGGTCCCGGAAAACGGGACGAACCGGAACCCTTAGGCTGATAGGAGGCATATCCGGCGGGGTCGTACCCGACCCCGCCGGGCCTCCGCCCCCATCCGCGGGACGGCATGGGGTGTGTCACAGCACCCCGTACCACAACCCGATCAAAGACCAACTGACGTCGTACGGCGTACAGAACTGTCCTCAGGAGGACTGAAGTGGCGAAGGCGAAGTTCGAGCGGACGAAGCCCCACGTCAACATCGGCACCATTGGTCACATTGACCACGGCAAGACCACGCTGACTGCGGCCATCACCAAGGTGCTGCACGACGCGTACCCGGACATCAACCCCTTCACGCCGTTCGACCAGATCGACAAGGCCCCGGAGGAGCGTCAGCGCGGTATCACCATCTCGATCGCGCACGTCGAGTACCAGACCGAGGCGCGTCACTACGCCCACGTCGACTGCCCGGGTCACGCCGACTACATCAAGAACATGATCACCGGTGCCGCCCAGATGGACGGCGCCATCCTGGTGGTCGCCGCCACCGACGGCCCGATGCCGCAGACCAAGGAGCACGTCCTCCTGGCCCGCCAGGTCGGCGTCCCCTACATCGTTGTCGCCCTGAACAAGGCCGACATGGTGGACGACGAGGAGATCCTGGAGCTCGTCGAGCTCGAGGTCCGCGAGCTGCTCTCGGAGTACGAGTTCCCGGGTGACGACCTGCCGGTCGTCCGCGTCTCCGCGCTGAAGGCGCTGGAGGGCGACAAGGAGTGGGGCGAGAAGCTCCTCGGCCTGATGCACGCGGTGGACGAGAACATCCCCACCCCGGAGCGTCTGACCGACCAGCCGTTCCTGATGCCGATCGAGGACGTCTTCACGATCACCGGTCGTGGCACCGTCGTCACCGGTCGCATCGAGCGCGGTGTCCTGAAGGTCAACGAGACCGTCGACATCATCGGCATCAAGACCACCAAGACCACCACCACGGTCACCGGTATCGAGATGTTCCGCAAGCTGCTCGACGAGGGCCAGGCCGGTGAGAACGTCGGTCTGCTGCTCCGCGGCATCAAGCGCGAGGACGTCGAGCGCGGCCAGGTCATCATCAAGCCGGGTTCGGTCACGCCGCACACCGACTTCGAGGCCCAGGCCTACATCCTGTCGAAGGACGAGGGTGGCCGCCACACCCCGTTCTTCAACAACTACCGCCCGCAGTTCTACTTCCGTACCACGGACGTGACCGGCGTCGTGACCCTCCCCGAGGGCACCGAGATGGTCATGCCGGGCGACAACACCGCCATGACGGTCGCGCTGATCCAGCCGGTCGCCATGGAGGAGGGCCTGAAGTTCGCCATCCGTGAGGGTGGCCGCACCGTCGGCGCCGGCCAGGTCACCAAGATCGTCAAGTAATTCTGACGCTCTGACCTAGCTCGAAAAGGGCTCCGGAACCCACTCGTGAGAGCGGGTTCCGGAGCCCTTTCGCGTGTCCGGCCGAGGAATTGACGGCGGATCAGGGTCGGTACCCCTGCTCGATTGGCGCCAAACGCCTCTGATATGGCAAGATAGCCAAGTTGCTCGGTTGAGTGCCGATGCTGCGCGCCTCCCGCCGGGAGGACTGGAAGCGAGTCCCATGTACTCGTCGTTCCCGTGATGGCCGTTCATATGGTCCGGGCCCGCCCATCAGGGTGAGCCTGTGGACCGTAGTGGTGTGTAAGCGACACCGCGGCAGCTGCGGGGCGAAAGTACGGGAATCTTCCGGGAAGCGTGGGCGGGGCCTCGACCCGGCGTCCACGGGTGCAAGACCGACCCGGACCCCGAGGTGCTTTTGCGCTTCTTTCGCAGTTCGAGCGCGACACGCCCGAGCGCGGGGACCGGAGGAAACCACTCGGGGCGCCACCGGAACAGTCCACCCGGACCGACCGGTCGCAAAGCAACAGAGGACAAAGGACTACGAAGTAGCCATGGCGGGACAGAAGATCCGCATCCGGCTCAAGGCCTACGACCACGAGGTCATCGACTCCTCGGCGAAGAAGATCGTCGAGACGGTGATCCGCACTGGTGCGCAGGTCGCGGGCCCGGTGCCGCTGCCCACTGAGAAGAACGTGTACTGCGTCATCCGCTCGCCGCACAAGTACAAGGACTCGCGCGAGCACTTCGAGATGCGTACTCACAAGCGTCTGATCGACATCCTCGACCCCACGCCGAAGACGGTTGACTCGCTGATGCGTCTCGACCTGCCGGCTGGCGTCGACATCGAGATCAAGCTCTGAGAGGCGCACCGAAGATGGCTAAGCAGATTAAGGGCATCCTGGGCGAGAAGCTCGGCATGACCCAGGTCTGGGACGAGAACAACCGGATCGTTCCGGTGACCGTCGTCAAGGCTGGGCCCAATGTCGTGACCCAGGTCCACACCGCCGACAGCCCGGCCGGCTACAGCGCCGTCCAGCTCGGCTTCGGCGAGATCGACCCCCGCAAGGTGAACAAGCCCCTCGCGGGCCACTTCGCCAAGGCCGGTGTCACCCCGCGCCGCCACCTGGTCGAGATCCGTACCACGGACGCGTCCGAGTACACCCTCGGCCAGGAGATCACCGCTGAGCTGTTCGAGGCGGGTGTCAAGGTCGACGTGACCGGCACCTCCAAGGGCAAGGGCTTCGCCGGTGTGATGAAGCGTCACAACTTCAAGGGTCTCGGCGCCGGTCACGGCACCCAGCGCAAGCACCGTTCGCCCGGTTCGATCGGTGGCTGCGCCACCCCGGGCCGCGTGTTCAAGGGCCTGCGCATGGCTGGTCGGATGGGCCACGAGCGTGTGACCACCCAGAACCTGACCGTGCACGCGGTCGACGCGGAGAAGGGCCTGCTGCTCATCAAGGGCGCCGTCCCGGGCCCGAACGGCGGCCTCGTCCTCGTCCGCACCGCGGCGAAGGGGCTGTGAGGAAATGAGCACCATTGACATCCTGTCGCCGGCTGGCGACAAGACCGGCAGCCTCGAGCTGCCGGCCGAGATCTTCGACGCGAAGGTCAGCGTTCCGCTGATGCACCAGGTCGTCGTGGCGCAGCTCGCTGCGGCCCGTCAGGGCACCCACAAGACCAAGACTCGCGGCGAGGTCCGCGGTGGCGGCAGGAAGCCGTACCGCCAGAAGGGCACCGGCCGGGCTCGTCAGGGCTCGACCCGCGCGCCGCAGTTCGCCGGCGGTGGCGTTGTGCACGGTCCGGTTCCGCGCGACTACTCGCAGCGGACCCCGAAGAAGATGATCGCTGCCGCTCTCCGCGGTGCGCTCACCGACCGCGCCCGGCACAGCCGCATCCACGTCGTCACCGGCGTGACCGCGACCGAGGCGCCGTCGACCAAGGCCGCCAAGGGCCTGTTCGGCAAGATCACCGACCGCAAGAACGTCCTCCTGGTCGTCGAGCGTGCGGACGAGCTGGGCGTCAAGTCCGCTCGCAACCTGCCGAACGTGCACATCCTGGACTTCGGTCAGCTGAACACCTACGACGTGCTCGTCTCCGACGATGTGGTCTTCACCCAGGCCGCCTTCGAGCGTTTCGTGGCCGGTCCGGCCGCGTCCGCCAAGGCCGTTGCCGCTGAGGGCGAGCTCGAAGGGAGCGCCGCCTGATGAGCGACGTCACGAGCAAGACGTTCACGGACCCCCGTGACGTTCTGGTGAAGCCGGTTATCTCCGAGAAGAGCTACGCGCTCCTCGACGAGAACAAGTACACGTTCGTCGTGTCGCCCGGTGCCAACAAGACCCAGATCAAGCAGGCCGTCGAGGCGGTCTTCTCGGTCAAGGTTGAGTCCGTCAACACGCTCAACCGTCAGGGCAAGCGCAAGCGCTCCAAGACGGGCTTTGGCAAGCGCAAGGACACCAAGCGCGCCATCGTGACGCTGGCCGAGGGCAACCGCATCGACATCTTCGGTGGTCCGGTCTCCTGACCGGGGCCTGACCGTCGATTAGGACGAGGACAGAAATGGGTATCCGCAAGTACAAGCCGACTACGCCGGGCCGTCGTGGCGCCAGCGTGGCCGACTTCGTCGAAATCACGCGGTCCACGCCGGAGAAGTCGCTGGTTCGCCCCCTGCACAGCAAGGGCGGCCGTAACAACGCCGGTCGTATCACCGCTCGCCACCAGGGTGGCGGTCACAAGCGCGCCTACCGCGTGATCGACTTCCGTCGTCACGACAAGGACGGCGTGCCGGCCAAGGTCGCGCACATCGAGTACGACCCCAACCGCACCGCGCGCATCGCGCTCCTGCACTACGCGGACGGCGAGAAGCGCTACATCATCGCCCCGCGCGGCATCGCGCAGGGTGACCGGATTGAGAACGGCGCTGGCGCCGACATCAAGCCGGGCAACAACCTGCCGCTCCGCAACATCCCGGTCGGTACCACCATCCACGCGGTGGAGCTGCGTCCGGGTGGCGGTGCCAAGATGGCCCGCTCCGCCGGTTCCGGCATTCAGCTGCTCGCCCGTGAGGGCCGCATGGCGCACCTGCGCATGCCCTCCGGTGAGATCCGCCTGGTCGACGTGCGCTGCCGCGCCACCGTCGGCGAGGTCGGCAACGCCGAGCAGTCGAACATCAACTGGGGCAAGGCCGGCCGTATGCGCTGGAAGGGCGTCCGCCCGACCGTGCGTGGTGTGGCCATGAACCCGATCGACCACCCGCACGGTGGTGGTGAGGGTAAGACCTCTGGTGGTCGCCACCCGGTTTCGCCGTGGGGCCAGAAGGAGGGTCGCACCCGCAAGCCGAACAAGGCTTCGGACGCCCTCATCGTGCGCCGCCGCAAGACCAACAAGAAGCGCTAGGAGCAGGTCAGATGCCGCGCAGTCTTAAGAAGGGCCCCTTCATCGACGGCCACCTCATCAAGAAGGTGGACGCTCAGAACGAGGCGGGTACCCAGAACGTCATCAAGACCTGGTCCCGTCGTTCCGTGATCAGCCCGAGCATGCTCGGTCACACGATCGCGGTTCACGATGGCCGCAAGCACGTCCCGGTGTTCGTCACCGAGTCGATGGTCGGCCACAAGCTCGGCGAGTTCGCTCCGACCCGCACCTTCCGCGGCCACGTCAAGGAAGACCGCAAGTCGAAGCGCCGCTAAGGCCTCCGAGCTTCAGCGCCAGAACGACTTAAGTGACTTACTCCATTAAGGGGACAACCATGGAAGCCAGGGCACAGGCGCGGTACATCCGCGTGACGCCCATGAAGGCCCGCCGCGTGGTGGACCTCATCCGTGGCGTCGACGCCACGGAGGCCCGGGCGATCCTGCGGTTCTCGCCGCAGGCCGCCACTGTGCCGGTTGGCAAGGTGCTCGAGAGCGCCATCGCCAACGCGAAGCACAACTACAACCACTCCAACGAGAACGACCTCGTCATCTCCGAGGCGTACGTTGACGAGGGCCCGACCCTGAAGCGGTTCCGCCCGCGCGCCCAGGGCCGCGCCTACCGGATCCGGAAGCGGACCAGCCACATCACCGTGGTCGTCAGCAGCAAGGAAGGGACCCGGTAATGGGCCAGAAGGTTAACCCGCACGGGTTCCGCCTCGGCATCAGCACGGACTTCAAGTCCCGCTGGTACGCCGACAAGCTGTACAAGGACTACGTCAAGGAAGACGTTGCCATTCGTCGCATGATGACGAAGGGCATGGAGCGCGCCGGCATCTCCAAGGTCGAGATCGAGCGCACCCGCGACCGCGTCCGCGTTGACATCCACACCGCCCGCCCCGGCATCGTGATCGGTCGCCGTGGCACCGAGGCCGACCGCATCCGCGGCGACCTCGAGAAGCTGACCGGCAAGCAGGTCCAGCTGAACATCCTCGAGGTCAAGAACCCCGAGCTGGACGCCCAGCTCGTGGCTCAGGGCGTCGCGGAGCAGCTGTCCTCCCGCGTGTCGTTCCGCCGTGCCATGCGCAAGAGCATGCAGGGCACCATGAAGTCCGGCGCCAAGGGCATCAAGGTCCAGTGCTCCGGTCGTCTCGGCGGCGCCGAGATGAGCCGTTCGGAGTTCTACCGCGAGGGTCGCGTGCCGCTGCACACCCTCCGTGCGAACGTCGACTACGGCTTCTTCGAGGCCAAGACGACCTTCGGCCGCATCGGCGTGAAGGTCTGGATCTACAAGGGCGACGTCAAGAACATCGCCGAGGTCCGCGCTGAGAACGCCGCTGCCCGCTCGGGCAACCGTCCGGCCCGCAACGACGCCCGCCCCGCGCGCGGCGAGCGTGGCGGCCGCGGCGAGCGTGGTGGCGCCCGTGGCGGTCGTCGTCCCGCGAACACCGAGGCCCAGGCCTCGGCTGTGACCGAGACGCCGGCTGCCGAGAGCACCGGAACGGAGGCCTGACCCTCATGCTGATCCCCCGTCGGGTCAAGCACCGCAAGCAGCACCACCCCAAGCGTGGTGGCGCGGCCAAGGGCGGTACGGAGCTGGCGTTCGGCCAGTTCGGTATCCAGGCCGTGACCCCGGCCTACGTGACCAACCGTCAGATCGAGTCCGCTCGTATCGCGATCAACCGTCACATCCGCCGTGGTGGCAAGGTCTGGATCAACATCTACCCGGACCGTCCGCTCACCAAGAAGCCGGCCGAGACCCGCATGGGTTCCGGTAAGGGTTCGCCGGAGTGGTGGATCGCGAACGTGCACCCGGGTCGGGTCATGTTCGAGCTGTCGTACCCGAACGAGAAGGTGGCTCGCGAGGCGCTCACCCGCGCCGCGCACAAGCTGCCGATGAAGTGCCGGATCGTCCGGCGCGAGGACGGTGAGAGCTGATGTCGGCCGGCACCAAGGCTGCTGAGCTGCGCGAGCTGGACAACGAGGCGCTCGTTGCCAAGCTTCGTGAGGCCAAGGAGGAGCTGTTCAACCTCCGCTTCCAGGCGGCGACCGGACAGCTCGACAACCACGGACGGCTTCGCCTCGTCCGTAAGGACATCGCGCGGATCTACACCCTGATGCGCGAGCGCGAGCTGGGCATCGAGACGGTGGAGAACGCCTGATGACTGAGAACACCAACGAGACGCGCGGTTTCCGCAAGACCCGTGAGGGTCTCGTCGTCAGCGACAAGATGGACAAGACCGTCGTCGTCGCCGTCGAGGACCGCGTCAAGCACGCTCTGTACGGCAAGGTCATTCGCCGTACGAACAAGCTGAAGGCGCACGACGAGCAGAACGCGTGCGGCGTGGGCGACCGGGTCCTCCTCGCGGAGACCCGCCCGCTGTCCGCGACGAAGCGCTGGCGCGTCGTCGAGATCCTCGAGAAGGCCAAGTAACGAAGCCGATGAGGTACGGCCGTATGTGCACCAGGTCTGTGACTGTTACGGACGCCGGTGTGAGCAGCGGCCGGCCCGTCGACTCTCGTTGACGATCAGGAGAAAGCTGTGATCCAGCAGGAGTCGCGACTGCGTGTCGCCGACAACACGGGTGCCAAGGAGATTCTCTGCATCCGCGTTCTCGGTGGCTCCGGTCGCCGCTACGCCGGTATCGGGGACGTCATCGTCGCCACCGTCAAGGACGCGATCCCCGGTGGTTCGGTGAAGAAGGGCGACGTCGTCAAGTGCGTCGTCGTTCGCACGGTGAAGGAGCGCCGTCGTCCGGACGGTTCCTACATCCGCTTCGACGAGAACGCCGCTGTCGTTCTCAAGAACACCGAGGGTGACCCCCGTGGTACCCGCATCTTCGGCCCGGTGGGCCGCGAGCTGCGTGACAAGAAGTTCATGAAGATCATCTCGCTGGCGCCGGAGGTGCTCTAACCCATGGCGAACAGCATGAAGATCAAGAAGGGTGACCTGGTTCAGGTCATCACCGGCAAGGACAAGGGCAAGCAGGGCAAGGTCATTCAGGCCATGCCGGCTGAGAACAAGGTCCTCGTCGAGGGTGTGAACCGGGTCAAGAAGCACACCAAGCCCGGCCAGGGCACCGCCGGTGGCATCGTCACCGTCGAGGCCCCGGTGCACGTTTCCAACGTGCAGCTGGTCGTGGAGAAGGACGGCAAGAAGGTCGTCACCCGCGTTGGCTACCGCTTCGATGAGCAGGGCAACAAGATCCGTGTTGCCAAGCGGACCGGTGAGGACATCTGATGTCTGAGACGACTGTTGAGAAGGTGACCCCCCGTCTCAAGGAGCGTTACAACTCCGAGATCAAGGGTCAGCTGCACGAGGAGTTCTCGTACGAGAACGTCATGCTGATCCCCGGCCTGGTCAAGGTCGTGGTCAACATGGGTGTCGGCGAGGCCGCCCGTGACAGCAAGCTGATCGAGGGTGCCATCAAGGACCTGACCGCGATCACCGGTCAGAAGCCCGCTGTCACCAAGGCTCGTAAGTCCATCGCGCAGTTCAAGCTGCGTGAGGGCCAGCCGATCGGCACCCACGTCACCCTCCGTGGTGACCGCATGTGGGAGTTCCTGGACCGTCTGGTGTCGCTGGCCCTGCCGCGTATCCGTGACTTCCGTGGCCTCTCCCCGAAGCAGTTCGACGGTCGTGGCAACTACACCTTCGGTCTGACCGAGCAGGTTATGTTCCACGAGATCGACCAGGACAAGGTCGACCGTCAGCGCGGTATGGACATCACCGTCGTGACCACCGCCAAGACCGACGATGAGGGCCGGGCGCTGCTGCGCGCTCTGGGCTTCCCGTTCAAGGAGGCGTGAGCCGTGGCGAAGAAGTCCCTCATCGCAAAGGCCGAGCGCAAGCCGAAGTTCGGCGTGCGGGCCTACACCCGGTGCCAGCGGTGCGGTCGTCCGCACTCGGTGTACCGCAAGTTCGGCCTCTGCCGTGTCTGCCTTCGTGAGATGGCGCACCGCGGCGAGCTGCCGGGCGTGACCAAGAGCTCCTGGTAATCCAGCGCTCCTGGTGAACGCATAGCGAAGCAGAGGTGCCCGACCCCACAGCGCCCAGATTTGGGCAGCCTTTCGGATTCCCGTAAGGTAGTGGGGTCGGGCCCCCTGTCGCGGCATCCCCATGGATGCTGCGGCTCTTCTCTGAAGGGCTCGCACCCAGTCTTACTAACGCCGTAGGTCCCCTGCGTTTGTGCCCCTGCTGCACTCCACCGAGTGCAGGAGGGGGACCTGACGCGGAGAAACCACGGCGAGAGAGGCCTGAGGCCACCATGACCATGACCGACCCCATCGCAGACATGCTGACGCGTCTGCGGAACGCCAACTCGGCGTACCACGACACTGTCGCGATGCCTGCCAGCAAGATCAAGGCGCACGTTGCCGAGATCCTGCAGCAGGAGGGGTACATCTCCTCCTACAAGGTTGAGGACCCGAGCGAGGGCGAGGTGGGCAAGAAGCTCACCATCGAGCTCAAGTTCGGTCCGAACCGTGAGCGTTCCATCGCCGGCATCAAGCGCATCAGCAAGCCGGGTCTGCGTGTTTACGCAAAGTCCACCAACCTGCCGAAGGTGCTCGGCGGCCTGGGCGTGGCGATCATCTCCACGTCTTCCGGCCTCCTGACCGACAAGCAGGCCGCCAAGAAGGGCGTAGGCGGAGAAGTTCTCGCCTACGTCTGGTAATTCGGGAAACGGAGGTACAGCAATGTCTCGTATTGGACGGCTGCCCATCCCGGTTCCCGCCGGCGTGGACGTCACCATCGATGGCCAGACGGTTTCGGTGAAGGGCCCCAAGGGCGCCCTCACCCACGTCGTCGCGGCGCCGATCGAGATCAGCAAGGACGAGAACGGCACTCTGGTCGTCACTCGCCCGAACGACGAGCGTCAGTCGAAGGCCCTCCACGGCCTCTCGCGCACGCTGGTGGCGAACATGATCACCGGCGTGACCGCGGGCTACCGCAAGTCGCTGGAGATCAGCGGTGTTGGTTACCGCGTCGCGGCGAAGGGCTCCAACATGGAGTTCTCGCTCGGCTACAGCCACCCGATCCTGGTCGAGGCCCCGGAGGGCATTTCCTTCGTGGTCGAGTCGCCCACCAAGTTCCACGTGGACGGCACGGACAAGCAGAAGGTCGGCGAGGTCGCCGCGAAGATCCGCAAGCTGCGCAAGCCCGACCCGTACAAGGCCAAGGGCGTCAAGTACGCGGGCGAGGTCATCCGCCGCAAGGTCGGAAAGAGTGGTAAGTAAGCGATGAGCGTCTCTGTCAAGATCGGCAAGGGCGACGGCTACAAGAACGCCGCCCGCAAGCGCCGCGCGATTCGCGTTCGCAAGCGCGTTGTCGGCACCGAGGTGCGTCCGCGCCTCGTTGTGACGCGCTCGAACCGTCACATGGTCGCCCAGGTCATCGACGACGCCAAGGGTCACACCCTGGCGTCGGCGTCCACCCTCGACGTGTCCATCAAGGGCGCCGAGGGCGACAAGACCGAGCTGGCCAAGAAGGTCGGGAGCCTGGTCGCCGAGCGCGCCAAGGCCGCCGGCATCGAGTCGGTCGTCTTCGACCGCGCGGGCAACCGGTACGCCGGCCGCATCGCCGCCCTGGCGGACGCGGCTCGTGAGGCCGGGCTCGACTTCTAAGCCGCTCGTCGACTCTGTCGGCGGACGTAATCGAGAGAGGTAATTCCAATGGCTGGACCCCAGCGCCGCGGTAGCGGCGCCGGCGGCGGCACCGGTGGCGAGCGGCGCGACCGTAAGCGTGACGACCGGGGCAACGCCCCCGCCGTCGAGAAGACCGCTTACGTCGAGCGCGTCGTCGCGATCAACCGTGTCGCCAAGGTTGTCAAGGGTGGTCGTCGCTTCAGCTTCACCGCGCTGGTCGTGGTGGGCGACGGTGACGGCACCGTGGGTGTCGGTTACGGGAAGGCGAAGGAGGTTCCGGCCGCCATCGCCAAGGGCGTTGAGGAGGCCAAGAAGAACTTCTTCAAGGTTCCCCGTATCCAGGGCACCATCCCGCACCCCGTTCAGGGCGAGAAGGCCGCCGGCGTCGTGCTGCTGAAGCCGGCGTCCCCCGGTACCGGTGTTATCGCCGGTGGTCCGGTGCGTGCCGTCCTGGAGTGCGCCGGCGTTCACGACATCCTGTCGAAGTCGCTCGGCTCGGACAACGCGATCAACATCGTGCACGCCACCGTGGCTGCTCTGAAGGGCCTCGTTCGCCCCGAGGAGATCGCCGCCCGTCGTGGCCTGCCGCTCGAGGACGTGGCTCCGGCCGCCCTGCTGCGCGCTCGCGCGGCCGGCACTGCCGCTGCCGCTCCGGCTGGGGCTGGTGTCTGATGGCGCGCCTGAAGATCACCCAGACCAAGAGCTACATCGGTAGCAAGCAGAACCACCGCGAGACGCTGCGTTCGCTTGGCCTCAAGCGCATGCACGACGTGGTCGTGAAGGAGGACCGTCCCGAGATCCGCGGGATGGCCCAGACCGTGCGTCACCTCGTCACGGTCGAGGAGGTGGACTGATCATGTCTGACAACCCGATCAAGATCCACAACCTGCGTCCCGCCCCGGGTGCCAAGACCGACAAGATCCGTGTCGGTCGTGGTGAAGGCTCCAAGGGTAAGACCGCTGGTCGTGGTACCAAGGGCACCAAGGCCCGCTACCAGGTTCCGCAGCGCTTCGAGGGTGGCCAGATGCCGCTCCACATGCGCCTGCCGAAGCTGAAGGGCTTCAAGAACCCGTTCAAGGTGACCTTCCAGGTCGTCAACCTCGACAAGCTGGCCGAGCTCTACCCGCAGGGTGGCGAGGTCACTGTCGAGGGCCTGGTCGCCAAGGGCGCGGTCCGCAAGAACTCCCTCGTCAAGGTGCTCGGCACCGGCGAGGTCTCGGTTGCGCTGCAGGTGACGGTGGACGCCGTCTCCGGCTCCGCCGCCGAGAAGATCAAGGCCGCCGGCGGCACCGTCACCGAGCTCGTCTGACCCTCAACCGGGTGAGCAGAGCGATCTGACGGCGCGTCAGTGCCGAGAGCCCCGTCCCTCCTTCGAGGGACGGGGCTCTTCTTATTTCTGTGCTCATCACCACGGGTTTCGCGTGCAAGCCCGCTCAAAACCGGGCATCTGGGTCCAGCTTCGACAAGCCTGGGCGTCATGCGCTTCTGCCGAGTGGCCACACACTGTTAGAGTCCCTGGAGTTCCCTTGTAGCCAGGCGCAGTCGACTGTGCCGACGGGGGGACGGCAACCGACATTCACCCCGTCCGACAGGACCGACCCTTCCGCCGACGACGCGCGGGAGGCGCAGGAGGCACCGTGCTCAGTGCGTTCGCGCGGGCGTTCAAGACGCCCGACCTGCGCAAGAAGCTGCTGTTCACGCTGGGCATCATGGTGATCTTCCGGGTGGGCGCGCACATTCCCGTCCCCGGGGTGAACTTCAAGGCCGTCAACCAGTGCGTGAAGATGAGTGGCAACGGGCTGTTCGGCCTGGTCAATCTCTTCAGCGGCGGCGCGCTGCTGCAGTTGACGATCTTCGCCCTCGGCATCATGCCGTACATCACCGCCAGCATCATCCTTCAGCTGCTGACCGTCGTGATCCCGCGACTGGAATCGCTGAAGAAGGAGGGCCAGGCCGGGCAGACGAAGATCACCCAGTACACCCGCTACCTGACCATCGCGCTGGCGATCCTGCAGGGCACCGGCATCGTGGCGACCGCCTCCAACGGCGCGCTGTTCTCGAGCTGCCCGGTGGGCAACCAGGTGGTGCCGGACACCAGCGTGTTCCGGATCGCCCTCATGGTCATCACCATGACGGCGGGCACCACGATCATCATGTGGCTGGGTGAGCTGATCACCGACCGCGGCATCGGCAACGGCATGTCGATCCTGATGTTCACCTCGATCGCCGCCGGCTTCCCGGGCAACGTCTGGACCATCAAGAAGCTCGGCAAGATCGCCGGCGGTTGGTTCGAGTTCTTCGCGGTGATCGCGACCGGCATCGTCGTGATCGTCCTGGTCATCTTCGTGGAACAGGCCCAGCGCCGGATCCCGGTGCAGTACGCCAAGCGAATGATCGGCCGCCGGGCGTTCGGCGGCACCTCGACCTACATCCCGCTGAAGGTCAACCAGGCCGGTGTCATCCCGGTCATCTTCGCCTCCTCGCTGCTGTACATCCCCTCGCTGGTGGCGCAGCTGACCGGCAGCAAGGCGAGCTGGGCGAACTGGGTCAACACGAACTTCACCAAGGGTGACCACCCGATCTACATGATCGCGTACTTCGTACTGATCGTGTTCTTCGCCTTCTTCTATGTCGCGATCTCCTTCAACCCCGAGGAAGTTGCAGACAATATGAAGAAGTATGGTGGCTTCATCCCGGGCATCCGGGCCGGCCGGCCGACGGCCGAATACCTGAACTACGTGCTCACCCGCATCACGTGGCCGGGTTCGCTCTACCTGGGCCTGATCGCTCTTATCCCGATGATCGGCCTGGTCGCCCTGAACGCGAGCACCACCATCCCGTTCGGCGGCACCAGCATCCTCATCATCGTCGGCGTCGGCCTCGAAACTGTGAAGCAGATCGAGAGCCAGCTCCAGCAGCGTAATTACGAAGGGTTCCTCCGCTGATGCGTATCGTCCTCGTCGGACCTCCCGGGGCCGGGAAGGGTACTCAGGCGCACGTGCTCGCCAAGACCCTGTCCATTCCCCACATTTCGACCGGTGACCTCTTCCGGGCCAACATCAGCCAGGGCACCCCGCTCGGCGTCGAGGCCAAGAACTACATGGACCAGGGCCTCCTGGTGCCGGACGAGGTGACCATCGGGATGGCCAAGGACCGGCTCCAGCAGCCGGACACCGCGGCCGGGTTCCTGCTCGACGGCTTCCCGCGCAACCTGGAGCAGGCCAAGGCGCTGGACGCCTTCCTGGCCGACCAGGAGATCGCGCTGGACGGCGTGCTGGACCTGGAGGTTCCCGAGGACGAGGTGGTCAAGCGGATCGCCGGTCGCCGGCTGTGCCGCAACAACGGCGCCCACGTCTTCCACGTGGTCTACAACCCGCCGAAGACCGAGGGCGTCTGCGACGAGTGCGGTGGCGAGCTCTACCAGCGCTCGGACGACACCGAGGAGTCGGTGCGGGTCCGGCTGGAGGAGTACCACTCCAAGACCGAGCCGATCATCGACTACTACCGCGAGCAGCAGCTGGTCACCACCATCTCCGCGCTCGGCAAGGTCGAAGAGGTCACCCAGCGCGCCGTGGACGCGCTGAAGGCCGGCAAGCAGGGCTGAGCCCGACCGGCACAGCTGAACAGAGTCCTCCGCGTGCCGCACGGCCGCGGCACCCCACCCGGGGTGCCGCGGCCGTGCGGCGTCGTACCGTGGGGGAGTGACAAGGGCGCCCGGCAAGGACCGGGCGCGATTTCGGACGAAAGGCACTGGCCAGATGGTGCAGATCAAGACCCCCGAGCAGATCGCCAAGATGCGGGTCGCCGGGTTGGTCGTCGCCGAGGCGCTCAAGGCCTGTCGCGCGGCGGTGGCGCCCGGGGTGACCACCCAGGACCTCAACGACATCGCGGACAAGGTGATCACCGAGCACGGCGGCACCTCCAACTTCCGCGCCCACCACGGCGGTCTCTGGTTCCCGGGGGTGATCTGCGCCTCGGTCAACAACGAGGTGGTCCACGGCATCCCGGGGGAGCGGGTGCTGCAGGAGGGCGACATCATCTCCATCGACTGCGGCGCCATCGTGGACGGCTGGCACGGTGACGCGGCGATCACCGTCGCGGTCGGCGAGGCGGCCCCCGAGGTCGAGATGCTCAGCCGGGTCACCGAGGGCTCGATGTGGGCTGGCATCGCCCAGATGAAGAAGAGCAACCGGCTGGTCGACGTCTCCAAGGCGATCGAGGGCTTCATCCGCCGCCAGCCGTTGCCGCCCAAGGGCAAGTGGGGCATCACCGAGGGGTACGGCGGCCACGGCATCGGCACCGCGATGCACATGGAGCCGCACGTGCTGAACTACGTGGAGCGCGGCCGGGGCAAGGGCCCCAAGCTGGTGCCGGGCACGGTGCTGGCGATCGAGCCGATGGTCTCGCTGGGCACCCCGCACACCTCGGTGCTCGAGGACGACTGGACCGTGGTGACCAACGACGGCACCTGGGCCGCGCACTGGGAGCACTCGGTGGCGGTCACCGAGCAGGGCCCGCTGGTGCTCACCGCCTTCGACGGCGGAAAGGCCCAGCTCGCGGCCCTGGGCGTCACCGCCGCCCCCGACCCGTTGGGCTGAGCCGGTATCGTCTAGGGCTGCGACCCAGACGAATCGGACAATAGGGGTAACTGTGCTCAAGGGCTTCCGCGACTTCCTGATGCGCGGCAACGTGGTGGACATGGGCGTCGGCATCGTGATCGGTGCCGCGTTCACCGGCGTGGTCAACGGCTTCGTGAAGGCGTTCCTGACGCCGCTGGTCGGCATCGTGACCGGTGCCACCGGCGACTTCAGCAGCAACACCTTCAAGGTGGCGGGCGTGGTCTTCCCGTACGGGGACTTCGTCAATACCCTGATCTCGTTCCTGCTGACCGCCGCGGTGCTCTACTTCTGCGTGGTGCTGCCGGTCACCAAGGCCACCGCCCGCTACCTGCCGAAGAAGCCCAAGCAGGCCAAGCGCCCCTGCCCCGAGTGCCTGACCGAGATCCCCGAGGCCGCCACCCGCTGCTCGGCCTGCACCGCCGCGGTGCAGCCGGCGGCGCTCCCGGTGGCGTGAATTTTTGCGAAGCCCGACCGGTAACGTACGATGGACCGTCGGCTCTCTCGTAGCGTGCCCCGGCACGCCCTCAACGCCCTCGTGGCGTGAGGTGAAGGCTGGTTCGCACGAGCGTTCCGCATACGGTAGCCGGACCCGAAGGGTGGATCTCGCAGTTCATGGCTAAGAAGCAAGGCGCCATTGAGATCGAGGGCACCGTGATCGAGTCTCTTCCGAACGCGATGTTCAAGGTCGAGCTGCAGAACGGTCACAAGGTCCTCGCTCACATCAGCGGCAAGATGCGCATGCACTACATCCGCATCCTCCCGGACGACCGGGTCGTCGTGGAGCTCAGCCCCTATGACCTGACCCGCGGCCGGATCGTCTACCGGTACAAGTAGTAACAACCTCTCGCTCCGCGAGGGGCCCCGTCAGATCTAGACCCGGAGAACCTGGAACATGAAGGTCAAGCCGAGCGTCAAGAAGATCTGCGACAAGTGCAAGGTGATCCGCCGCCACGGCCGGGTCATGGTGATCTGCGACAACCTGCGCCACAAGCAGCGCCAGGGCTGATCGTCCCGCATTTCTCGTAGTACTTCGCGCGACGCGCACAACGTCATAAGCGGGCCGCCCGATCCGCTCCCGCATGGAGCGGACTGCCACCCCCGGTTCAGAGGCCGGGGCTCGCACACCGAGAGGTGTCCGGGTAGGCGGCACGTAAGACCTCTGAGGAACATCACAGGAGCCTTGAATGGCACGCCTCTCCGGCGTTGATCTCCCCCGCGAGAAGCGGATCGAGATCGCCCTCACGTACGTCTACGGCATCGGCCGCACCCGCGCCCAGCAGACGCTGGCCGAGACCGGCGTGAACCCGTCCATCCGCGTCCGCGACATCTCCGAGGACGACCTGGTCGCGCTGCAGCGCTTCATCGACGCCAACTTCCGCGTTGAGGGTGACCTCCGCCGTGAGGTTGCCGCCGACATCCGCCGCAAGGTCGAGATCGGTTGCTACGAGGGTCTGCGTCACCGTCGCGGCCTGCCGGTCCGCGGTCAGCGCACCCACACCAACGCGCGTACCCGCAAGGGCCCGCGTCGCGCGATTGCCGGCAAGAAGAAGCCGGGCAAGAAGTAGTCCGCCCGTTAACCGGACATCCCTCCGGCCCGCGGGTTAGCGGACCGACCACCTCAGTAGGAGAACAGACTTATGCCCCCCAAGGGTCGTCAGGCTGCCGGCGCGAAGAAGATCCGCCGCAAGGAAAAGAAGAACGTCGCTCACGGGCACGCTCACATCAAGAGCACGTTCAACAACACCATCGTTTCGATCACCGACCCCTCGGGCAACGTGATCTCCTGGGCCTCCGCCGGCCACGTCGGCTTCAAGGGCTCGCGCAAGTCCACCCCGTTCGCCGCGCAGATGGCCGCCGAGGCCGCTGCCCGTCGCGCGCAGGAGCACGGCATGCGCAAGGTCGACGTCTTCGTGAAGGGTCCGGGCTCCGGCCGCGAGACCGCGATCCGTTCGCTCCAGGCCACCGGCCTCGAGGTCGGCTCGATCCAGGACGTCACCCCCACCCCGCACAACGGCTGCCGTCCGCCGAAGCGCCGCCGCGTCTGACCTGAGGCAGGCGGTTCGGCTTCGGCCGAACCTCCAGCGTCTGACGCGTCGCCTTCGGGTGCGAGTGCTTTAAACCTGGTACGGGCTCCTGTTTTCGACGGGAGCCCGTACGCTGGTCTTGTTCGGCATCAAATAGTGGGTGCCGAGTACAACTGGAGGACTGAACATGCTCATCGCTCAGCGCCCCTCGCTGACCGAAGAGGTTGTCGACGAGTACCGCTCGCGGTTCGTCATCGAGCCGCTGGAGCCGGGCTTCGGCTACACCCTCGGCAACTCGCTTCGCCGCACCCTGCTCTCCTCGATCCCGGGCGCCGCTGTCACCAGCATCCGGATCGACGGTGTCCTGCACGAGTTCACCACCGTGCCGGGCGTCAAGGAGGACGTCACCGACCTCATCCTGAACATCAAGCAGCTGGTCGTCTCCTCGGAGCACGACGAGCCGGTCGTGATGTACCTGCGCAAGCAGGGCCCGGGTGTGGTCACCGCCGCCGACATCGCGCCGCCGGCCGGTGTCGAGGTGCACAACCCCGAGCTGGTCCTCGCCACCCTGAACGGCAAGGGCAAGCTGGAGATGGAGCTGACCGTCGAGCGCGGTCGCGGCTACGTCTCCGCGGTCCAGAACAAGGCCTCCGGCCAGGAGATCGGCCGGATCCCGGTCGACTCGATCTACAGCCCGGTGCTGAAGGTCACCTACAAGGTCGAGGCCACCCGTGTCGAGCAGCGGACCGACTTCGACAAGCTGATCGTCGACGTCGAGACCAAGCCCGCCATGCGTCCGCGCGACGCCATGGCCTCGGCCGGCAAGACCCTGGTCGAGCTGTTCGGTCTCGCCCGCGAGCTGAACATCGACGCCGAGGGCATCGACATGGGCCCGTCCCCGACGGACGCCGCCCTGGCCGCCGACCTGGCGCTGCCGATCGAGGAGCTGGAGCTCACCGTTCGGTCGTACAACTGCCTCAAGCGCGAGGGCATCCACACCGTGGGTGAGCTCGTCGCCCGGTCCGAGGCGGACCTGCTCGACATCCGCAACTTCGGTGCGAAGTCGATCGACGAGGTCAAGGCCAAGCTGGCCGGCATGGGCCTGGCCCTCAAGGACAGCCCGCCCGGGTTCGACCCGACCGCGGCCGCCGACGCCTTCGGCGCCGACGACCTGGACGACCAGGGCTACGCCGAGACCGAGCAGTACTAAGAGTTTGGAGCGGGGGCGGCTCCCCGGGAGCCGCCCCTCTTCGATGCAAGTCGTACCGGCAACAGTGCCGGTGCGCCCGCTGCGGTACCTGATACGGCCGCAGTCGGAGATTCAAGGAGCGCACCCATGCCCCGTCCCACCAAGGGCGCCCGCCTCGGCGGCGGCCCGCACCACGAGCCGCTGCTGCTGGCCGGCCTGGCCCGCGAGCTGTTCCAGTACGGCCGCATCACCACCACCGAGGCCAAGGCTCGCCGCCTGCGCCCGCTGGCGGAGAAGCTGATCACCAAGGCCAAGAAGGGCGACCTTCACAACCGTCGCGTGGTCCGCAAGACCATCACCGACGTCGCCGTGCTGCACACCCTCTTCACCGAGATCGCGCCGCGCTACGAGAACCGCCCGGGTGGCTACACCCGCATCACCAAGATCGGTGGCCGCCGTGGCGACAACGCCCCGATGGCCGTGATCGAGCTGGTCGAGGCCCTCACCGTGGCCCAGAACGCGGTCGGCGAGGCCGAGGCCGCCACCAAGCGCGCCGCCAAGGACGCCGAGGTTGCCCCCGAGGCCGCTGCCGAGGCTCCGGCCGACGCCGCCCCGGCGGACGAGCAGGCCTGACGCCCGCTCAGCACGCAGTATCGCGTACGGGCCCGCTCTCACCGCTTCGGCGGGGGAGCGGGCCCGTTCCGCTGTCCCGAGAGAGGTATGTGTGGTGAACGACTGCGCCGAGCCGGCCCCGCGCCAAGACGGCCCCGCCGAGGGGTACACCCGGCTCCGGCTGGACCTGTCCTACCAAGGGGCGGAGTTCTCCGGCTGGGCCCGGCAGCGCGGGCGGCGCACCGTGCAGGAGGAGATCGAGAGCGCCCTGCAGGTGGTCACCCGCAGCCGGGAGCTCTTCCCGCTCACCGTGGCCGGCCGCACCGACGCCGGGGTGCACGCCCGCGGCCAGGTGGCCCACGTCGACCTGCCCGACGAGCTCTGGGCGCTGCACGGCGAGAAGTTGCTGCGCCGGCTGGCCGGGCGGCTGCCGGCCGATGTGCGGATCTACCGGGTGGCCGAGGCGGCGGCCGGATTCGACGCGCGGTTCAGCGCGATCTGGCGGCGGTACGCCTACCGGGTGGCCGACCACCCGGGCGGGGTGGATCCGCTGCTGCGCGGCCATGTGCTCTGGCACGACCGCCCGCTGGACGTGGAGAAGATGAACGCGGCGGCCCGGCTGCTGCTCGGCGAGCACGACTTCGCCGCCTACTGCAAGAAGCGGGAGGGCGCGACCACCATCCGGACCCTGCTGGAGCTGCACTGGGACCGGGTGCCGATGGACCCGTACGCCGCCCAGGAGGGCACCATGGCGGTGGCCACGGTGCGCGCCGACGCCTTCTGCCACAACATGGTGCGGGCCCTGGTCGGCGCGATGCTGCTGGTCGGGGACGGGCACCGGCCGGTGGAGTTCCCCGGCGAGGTACTGGCCGGCGGGGTGCGCAACAGCGCGGTCAACGTGATCCGCCCGTACGGCCTGACCCTGGAAGAGGTCGGCTACCCGGCCGACGACCAGCTGGCCGAGCGCAGCCGGCAGGCCCGCCGGATGCGCACCCTGCCAGGCCAGGCTCCTTAATCCATTTGGGCGCTACCTGGCGGGCATAGGACAATTTCGACTCATGGGACACGTCGAGATTTCACACCTGGAGTACTACCTGCCGGATGGGCGGGTGCTGTTCGACGACGCGTCCTTCCGGGTCGGCGAGGGCTCCGCGGTCGCCCTGGTGGGGGCCAACGGGGCCGGTAAGACCACCCTGCTGCGCATGATCGCCGGGGATGTGCAGCCGCACGGCGGCAGCGTCACGGTCAGCGGCGGCCTGGGGGTGATGCGCCAGTTCGTCGGCACCACCGGGCGCGAGGACCAGGCGGCCTCGCCCGGTGCGCTGGCTGCCGACGCCTCGGTGCGCGACCTGCTGGTCTCGGTGGCGCCGGCCCGGATCGCCCAGGCGGCCCGGGCGGTGGACGCCGCGGAGCTGGCGATGCTGGCCCAGGACGACGAGAAGTCGCAGCTGGCCTACGCCCAGGCGCTCTCCGACTGGGCCGACGTCGGCGGCTACGACTTCGAGACCGACTGGGACGTCTGCACCGTGGCGGCGCTCGGCATGCCGTTCGACCGGGCCCAGTTCCGCGGCCTCAACACGCTCTCCGGCGGCGAGCAGAAGCGGCTGGTGCTGGAGGCGCTGCTGCGCGGCCCCGACGAGGTGCTGCTGCTGGACGAGCCGGACAACTACCTGGACGTGCCCGGCAAGCGCTGGCTGGAGGAGGCGATCAGGGCCACCCCCAAGACGGTGCTCTACATCTCGCACGACCGGGAGCTGCTCTCCCGTACCGCCGACAAGATCATCAGCGTCGAGTCCGGCGCGGCCGGCTCCAGCGTCTGGGTGCACGGCGGCGGCTTCGACTCGTTCCACCAGGCCCGCCAGGACCGGTTCGCCCGGTTCGAGGAGCTCGGCCGGCGCTGGGACGAGGAGCACGCCAAGCTGAAGAAGCTGGTGCTGACGCTCCGCCAGGCGGCCTCGGTCAGCCATGACATGGCCTCCCGGTACGCCGCCGCGCAGACCCGGCTGAAGAAGTTCGAGGAGGCCGGCCGCCCGGAGGCCCCGCCGCGCGAGCAGAACATCACCATGCGGCTCAAGGGCGGGCGCACCGGCGTGCGGGCGCTGACCATCGAGCAGCTCGAACTGACCGGCCTCATGCAGCCGTTCGACCTGGAGGTCTTCTACGGCGAGCGGGTCGGCGTGCTGGGCTCCAACGGCTCCGGCAAGTCGCACTTCCTGCGGCTGCTGGCCGGCGACGAGACGGTGGCGCACACCGGCTCGTTCCGGCTCGGCGCGCGGGTGGTGCCCGGCCACTTCCGGCAGACCCACGCGCACCCGGAGCTGCTGGGCCGCACGGTCCGCTCGATCATCGAGGAGGAGCACGCGCTCAGCCGCGGCGCCGCGATGGGCGCGCTGCGCCGCTACGAGCTGGACCGGCAGGAGGAGCAGAAGTTCGAGTCGCTCTCCGGCGGCCAGCAGGCCCGGCTGATGATCCTCAAGCTGGAGCTGCAGGGCGTCACCGCGCTGCTGCTCGACGAGCCGACCGACAACCTCGACCTGGAGAGCGCCGAGGCGCTGCAGCAGGCGCTGGAGGCGTTCGACGGCACGGTGCTGTGCGTCAGCCACGACCGCTGGTTCGCCAAGACCTTCGACCGGTTCCTGGTGTTCGGCAGCGACGGGCGGGTCTACGAGTCGTCGGAGCCGGTCTGGGACGAGCGGCGGGTCGAGCGCGACCGGTGATCGTTTGGCGTCTTCACCGGCCGACCGGTATCGTGGGCCCTTGTTGTGCGTATTGGCTCGCTCCATCTCACGTGAGAGGTCGGTACGCCGGAGACACCATAGGCCGATGACCAGCGGCTCCTCTTGATTGCGTCCAAGCGGAACCAGGCTGATCCACTCGTTCAGGTGCTCCTGTCAGGACTCACTCACTGAAAAGCAGAGGCTACGACCGTGCGTACGTACAGCCCCAAGCCCGGCGACGTCCAGCGTCAGTGGCACGTCATCGACGCGAACGACGTCGTGCTCGGCCGCCTGGCCTCCCAGGCCGCCAACCTCCTCCGGGGTAAGCACAAGGCGATCTACGCGCCGCACGTTGACACCGGTGACTTCGTCATCATCATCAACGCGGACAAGGTGCACCTGTCGGGTAACAAGAAGACCCAGAAGCTGGCGTACCGCCACAGCGGTTTCCCGGGCGGTCTCCGCTCGGTCCGCTACGACGACCTGCTGGCGAACAACCCGGAGAAGGCCGTCGAGAAGGCCATCAAGGGCATGATCCCCAAGAACAGCCTGGGCCGTCAGATGCTCTCGAAGCTCAAGGTCTACGCGGGCCCGGTGCACCCGCACGCTGCCCAGCAGCCGGTGCCGTTCGAGATCACCCAGGTCGCGCAGTAATCCCGGCCACAAGCCCTTAACTAAGAAAAGCTGAGGAACATCGTGGCCGAGAACGCTGCCATCGAGACCACCCTTGACGTCGACTTCGACGAGGAGCTCACCGAGTACACCTCCGAGGAGGAGACCTCGTACTCCACCGAGTCGCTCGCCGGCCGCTTCAGCGAGGCGATCCCCGGCGCCGGCCTCGGCCGTCGCAAGGAGGCGATCGCCCGCGTGCGCATCGTCCCCGGCACCGGCAAGTGGAAGATCAACGGTCGCACCCTTGAGGACTACTTCCCCAACAAGGTGCACCAGCAGACCGTGAACGAGCCCTTCAAGCTCCTTGAGCTGGACGGCCGTTACGACGTCATCGCCCGCATCGCGGGTGGCGGCGTCTCCGGTCAGGCCTACGCGCTGCGCCTCGGCGTGGCCCGTGCCCTGAACGAGGCCGACGTGGACAACAACCGCGGCGCCCTCAAGAAGGCCGGCTTCCTGACCCGCGACTCTCGCGCCGTCGAGCGCAAGAAGGCCGGTCTGAAGAAGGCCCGCAAGGCCCCGCAGTACAGCAAGCGCTAATCACGCCCCGGGGTGCGTACCGCCCTTGGTGCGCACCCCGCAGGTGGGACCTACGCCCCGGAGCACTCTGTGCTTCGGGGCGTTGTGCTCCCTGGACCGGTCAGGCGGCCAGGGACGAGTAATCCGGCGGTCGGCTTCCCCCTCGCACCGACCGGCGGCCTCCAGTGAAGGACGGGACTGTGGCACGACTCTTCGGAACCGACGGCGTACGCGGTGTGGCCAACGAAAGCCTGACCGCCGAACTGGCGCTCGGCCTCTCGATGGCCGCCGCGCACGTACTGGGCGATGCGGGCGGCTTCGGCGGCCGGCGTCCGGTCGCGGTGGTCGGCCGCGATCCACGGGCCAGTGGCGAGTTCCTGGAGGCCGCGGTGATCGCCGGCCTGGCGGGCTCCGGCGTGGACGTGCTGCGGGTCGGCGTGCTGCCCACCCCCGCGGTGGCGTACCTGACCGGTGCGCTCGGCGCGGACTTCGGTGTGATGCTCTCCGCCAGCCACAACGCGATGCCGGACAACGGGATCAAGTTCCTGGCCCGCGGCGGCCACAAGCTGGACGACGCGGTCGAGGACGCCATCGAGGCCGACTACCGCAAGAACCAGGACGGCAGCCTGGCGCGGCCGCGTCCGACCGGTGCCGGGGTCGGCCGGGTGCACGAGTACACCGAGGGCTTCGACAAGTACGTCGCCCACCTGGTCGCGGTGCTGCCCAACCGGCTGGACGGCGTCCGGGTGGTCATCGACGGTGCGCACGGCGCGGCCGCCCGGGTGGCCCCGGAGGCGTTCGCCCGGGCCGGCGCCGAGGTGGTCTACACCCTGGGCGCCGAGCCGACCGGCCTGAACATCAACGACGGCGTCGGCTCCACCCACCTGGACGGGCTGCGCCACGCCATGCGCGAGCACCGGGCCGACCTCGGCATCGCGCTGGACGGCGACGCGGACCGCTGCCTGGCCGCCGACGCCGAGGGCAACGAGGTGGACGGCGACCAGGTCATCGCGATCCTGGCGCTGGCCATGCGCGAGGCCGGCACGCTGCGCCGCAACACCGCGGTCGGCACCGTGATGGCCAACCTGGGCTTCAAGCTGGCCATGGAGCGCGAGGGGATCGCCCTGGTCGAGACGGCGGTGGGGGACCGCTACGTGCTGGAGGCGATGAAGGAGCACGGCTACGCGCTGGGCGGCGAGCAGTCCGGCCATGTGATCCTGCTGGACCACGCGACCACCGGCGACGGCACCCTGACCGGCCTGATGCTGGGCGCCCGACTGGCCGCCACCAAGCGGACCCTGGCCGAGCTGGCGGCCGTGATGACCCGGCTGCCGCAGGTGCTGGTCAACGTCAAGGGCGTGGACAAGAGCCGGGTCGGCGCCTGCGCCGAGCTGTCGGCGGCGGTCGAGGCGGCCACCGCGGAGCTGGGCAGCACCGGCCGGGTGCTGCTGCGGCCGTCCGGCACCGAGCCGCTGGTGCGGGTGATGGTCGAGGCGGCCGATCAGGAGCAGGCCGGGGCGATCGCGGACCGGCTGGCGGCGGTCGTCCGGGAGCAGCTGGCGGTTTGACGGTGTGACGGTGTGTCGGCCTGACCACCCTGGTCAGGCCGACACGCTGTCAGAGCTTGCGCAGCAGCGCGCGGCGGACCTTGTGGTCGGGCCCCTTCTGCAGGATCAGGGTGGCCCGGCCGCGGGTGGGCAGCACGTTCTCCAGCAGGTTGGGCTTGTTGATGGTGCGCCAGACCTGGCGGCCGTACTCCATCGCCTCCTCCTCCGGCACCTCGGTGAACCGGCGGAAGTAGGAGCTGGGGTCCTGGAAGGCGGTGTCCCGGAGCTTCTTGAACCGGGACAGGTACCAGTTCTCGATGTCGTCGGTGCGGGCGTCGACGTAGATCGAGAAGTCGAAGTAGTCGGCCACCGCCAGCCGGGTGCGGCCGTCGGTGCCGGGCAGCGCGGGCTGCAGCACGTTGAGGCCCTCGACGATCAGGATGTCGGGGCGCTGCACGGTGAGCCGCTCGTCGGGCACGATGTCGTAGACCAGGTGCGAGTAGACCGGCGCGGTCACCTCCGCCTTGCCGGCCTTCACATCGGCCACGAAGCGCATCAGGGCCCGGCGGTCGTAGGACTCCGGGAAGCCCTTGCGGGCCATCAGGCCGCGCCGGCGCAGCTCGTCGTTGGGCAGCAGGAAGCCGTCGGTGGTGACCAGTTCGACCCGGGGGTGCTCGGGCCAGCGGGCCAGCAGCGCCTGCAGCAGGCGGGCGGTGGTGGACTTGCCGACCGCCACCGAACCGGCCACGCCGATGATGAACGGAGTGCGGGTGCGCTCGGTGTCGGGGGTGTCCAGGAAGGTGCCCACGGCGCCGCGCAGTTCGTGGGTGGCGTGGATGTAGAGGTTCAGCAGCCGGGAGAGCGGCAGGTAGACGTCACGCACCTCGTCCAGGTCGAGTGCCGTACCCAGGCCGCGCAGCCGTTCTACCTCGTCGGCGGTGAGCGGCAGGGGTGTACGGTCGCGCAGGGCGCTCCACTCGGCCCGGGACAGGTCGACGTACGGTGACGGCGACGGGCCGGGCGCCGATTGGGCGCCCCGGGTACAGAGTTCGGTCAGCACATGCTCCATTGTGAGCCGTCCCGGCGGGGCTCGGACCTGTGGTGTCGGTCACCAGTGGTGGCCCGGTGGCAGGCTCCGGGGCACCGGTCGACAAGCTGCGCCAGGTGGACCGGCCCTTATGCTGACACATATGTGCGGAATTGTTGGTTATGTGGGCTCACAGAGCGCACTCGACGTTGTGATCGCCGGCCTGCAGCGCCTGGAGTACCGAGGGTACGACTCGGCGGGCGTGGCCGTTCAGGCGGCGGACTCCCAGGGGCAGTGGAGTCTCGCCACGGACAAGCGGGCCGGAAAGCTCGTCAACCTTGAGAAGTCGCTTGCCGAGAACCCCCTCCCCGGTGGCACCACCGGTATCGGGCACACCCGCTGGGCCACCCACGGCGGGCCCACGGACGCCAATGCCCACCCCCATCTGGACGACCACCGCCGGGTGGCCGTGGTCCACAACGGCATCATCGAGAACTTCGCCCAGCTGCGGGCCGAGCTGGCCGAGCGCGGCCACGAGCTGCGCTCCGAGACCGACACCGAGGTGGTCGCCCACCTGATCGGCGAGGCCTTCCAGGGCGACCTGGCCGAGGCGATGCGGATCGTCTGCCGCCGGCTGGACGGTGCTTTCACCCTGGTGGCGGTGCACGCCGACGCGCCCGGTGTGGTGGTCGGCGCCCGGCGCAACTCGCCGCTGGTGGTCGGCCGCGGCGACGGCGAGAACTTCCTGGCCTCGGATGTGGCGGCGTTCATCGCGCACACCCGGGAGGCGGTCGAGCTCGGCCAGGACCAGGTGGTGGAGCTGCGCGCCGACTCGGTGACCGTCACCGACTTCGACGGCGTGCCCGCCGAGGTCCGCGAGTACCACGTGGACTGGGACGCCTCGGCCGCCGAGAAGGGCGGCTACGACTACTTCATGCTCAAGGAGATCGCCGAGCAGCCCAAGGCGGTCGCGGACACCCTGCTGGGCCGGATCGGCACCGACGGCCGACTCACCCTGGACGAGGTGCGGATCCCCGACTCGGTGCTGCGCGAGATCGACAAGGTCGTCATCGTGGCCTGCGGCACCGCATTCCACGCGGGCATGATCGCCAAGTACGCGATCGAGCACTGGACCCGGATCCCGTGCGAGGTCGAGGTGGCCTCCGAGTTCCGCTACCGGGACCCGATACTGAACGACCACACTCTGGTGATCGCCATCTCGCAGTCGGGCGAGACCATGGACACCCTGATGGCGCTGCGGCACGCCCGCGAGCAGGGCGCCCGGGTGCTGGCGATCTGCAACACCAACGGCTCCACCATCCCGCGCGAGTCCGACGCGGTGCTCTACACGCACGCCGGCCCCGAGGTGGCGGTGGCCTCCACCAAGGCGTTCCTCACCCAGCTGGTCGCCTGCTACCTGGTGGCGCTCTACTTGGGCCAGGTGCGCGGCACCAAGTGGGGCGACGAGATCTTCACCATCATCCGCGAGCTCGGCGACGCGCCGAAGCAGGTCGAGCAGGTGCTGGGGACCATGGAGCCGGTGCGCGAGCTGGCCCGCTCGCTGGCCGACGCCCGCTCGGTGCTCTTCCTCGGCCGGCACGTCGGCTTCCCGGTGGCCCTGGAGGGTGCGCTCAAGCTCAAGGAGCTGGCGTACATGCACGCCGAGGGCTTCGCGGCGGGCGAGCTCAAGCACGGGCCGATCGCGCTGATCGAGGAGGGGCTGCCGGTGGTGGTGGTCGTGCCGTCGCCGCGCGGGCGGTCGATCCTGCACGACAAGATCGTCTCCAACATCCAGGAGATCCGGGCCCGCGGCGCGCGGACCATCGTGATCGCCGAGGAGGGCGACGAGGCCGTGGTGCCGTACGCCGACCACCTGATCCGGATCCCGGCCACGCCCACCCTGCTGCAGCCGCTGGTCGCCACCGTGCCGCTGCAGGTCTTCGCCTGCGAGCTGGCCACCGCCAAGGGCCACGAGGTGGACCAGCCGCGCAACCTGGCGAAGTCTGTGACGGTGGAGTAGGAGCGGCGAGCAGAGCCGGAATCGGCCCACCGGCACTGTGACCGCCCTGGAATAGAGCCCAGTACTGTGGGCGGGGTGATCATCGCAGTGGGCATCGACGTGGCGAGCATCGACCGCTTCGCCGCCTCGATGGCCCGGACCCCGGCCCTGCTGGACAAGCTCTTCACCCCGGCCGAGCGGGTGCTGCCTTCGGGCGCACCTCGCTCGGCCGAGTCGTTGGCGGCCCGGTTCGCGGCCAAGGAGGCGCTGGCCAAGGCGCTGGGCGCACCGCCGGGCCTGGAGTGGCACGACGCCGAGGTGCGTACCGAGCCGTCGGGCCGGCCGACTTTGCACGTCAGCGGCACGGTGGCGGCCCGGGCCGCCGAGCTCGGGGTGCGCTCCTGGCACCTGTCGCTCAGCCACGACGCGGGTGTGGCCACTGCGATGGTGGTGGCCGAGGGGTAGCGTCACCCCATGCGCCACGCTCACACCGTCGAAGAGGTCCGGGCCGCCGAGGCCGCCCTGGCCGGGCAGCCGCTGATGGACCGCGCCGTGGCCGGTCTGGCCGCCACCTGCGTGCGGCTGCTGCGCGAGCGGCGCGGCCGGGTCTACGGCAGCCGGGTGCTGGTGCTGGCCGGCAGCGGCGACAACGGCGGCGACGCGCTCTTCACCGGTGCCGCGCTGGCCCGCCGGGGTGCCGCCGTCAGCGCGGTGCTGCTCTCACCCGAACGGGCCCATCCGGGCGGCCTGGCGGCCTTTCGTGCGACGGGCGGTCAGGTGACCGTGGATCAGAACGTCGGCCTGGCCGACTTCTCGCGCGCGGACCTGATCCTGGACGGCATCGTCGGCATCGGCGGCCGCGGCGGGCTGCGCCCCGCCGCCGCGCCGTACGCCAGTGCGCCGCGGCGCGGGCTGCTGGTCGCCGTGGACCTGCCCAGCGGGGTGGACGCGGACACCGGCGAGGTGCCCGGCGCCGCGCTGCGGGCCGACCTCACCGTCACCTTCGGCACCTACAAGCCAGGCCTGCTGATCGACCCGGGCGCCGGCCACGCCGGTCCGGTGCAGCTGGTGCCGATCGGGCTGCGCCCGCCGACCGCCGCCGTCCAGGCGCCGCAGCACGCCGACCTGGCCGCCCTGCTGCCCCGCCCGGACCGCGAGAGCGACAAGTACCGGCGCGGCGTGGTCGGCGTGCTGGCCGGCTCCGAGCGCTACCCGGGCGCCGCGCTGCTCGCGGTGGCCGGCGCGCTGCACGGCGGCGCGGGCGCGGTGCGCTACCTCGGCCGGCCCGCCGAAGAGGTGGTGCGCCGCCACCCCGAGGTGCTGCTGACCGGCGGCCGGGTGCAGTCCTGGGTGGTCGGCCCCGGCTCCGGCGAGGACACCTCCGACGCCCTGGAGATCGCGCTGGCCGCCGAGGTGCCGGTGCTGGTGGACGCCGACGGGCTGACCGAACTGGCCCGCCGCGGCCCCGGCGCGCTGGCCGGCCGCACCGCGCCCACCCTGCTCACCCCGCACGCCGGCGAGGCGGCCCGGCTGCTCGGCGGCGAGGTGACGGCCGACCAGGTGGCCGCCGCCCGGCTGCGGTACGCCCGCGAGCTGGCCGCCCGCTACGGTGCCGTGGTGCTGCTCAAGGGCTCCAGCACCGTGGTCGCCCGGCCGGACGGCGCCGTCCGGGTGAACCCGACCGGCACCGGCTGGCTGGCCACCGCCGGCAGCGGCGATGTGCTGGCCGGCCTGGCCGGCGCGCTGCTGGCCGCCGGCCTGCCGCCGTTCGACGCCGCCCCCGCCGCGGCCTATCTGCACGGCCTGGCCGGGCGGCTGGCCGCCGCCGGGAACCGGGCGCCGGGCAGCGGCGTCATCGGCACTGTGAGTGACCGGGGCGAGGCCCCCATCACCGCGCAGGAGGTGGCCGCGGCCCTGCCCGCGGCCTGGCGCGATGTGACCGCGTCGCAGGGGGGCCACCAGCAGGCGAGCACAGGTCTGGGAGACTGACCGTGATGACAACTGCGAACACGACCGGGACCACCATGCTCGCCGAGGGAGTGCGCGCCGAGGCGGCGATCGACCTCGCCGCGCTGAACAGCAACCTCGCCGCCCTCCGCGAGCGGACGCCGAGCGCCGACCTGATGGCCGTGGTGAAGGCCGACGGCTACGGCCACGGCGCGCTGCCGTGCGCCCTGGAGGCGCTGGCGTCCGGCGTGCGCTGGCTCGGCGCCGCCACGCCGGACGAGGCACTGGCGCTGCGGGCCGCCGGCATCGGCCCCGAGCAGGCCAGGATCCTCTGCTGGCTGTGGACGCCGGGCGGCCCCTGGGCCCGGGCGCTGCGCGACCGGCTGGACGTCTCGATCAGCGGCCAGTGGGCGCTGGACGAGCTGCTCGCCGCCGTCCGGGAGACCGGTGTGCCGGCCAGGGTCCACCTCAAGGCCGACACCGGCCTGGGCCGCAACGGCTGCCAGCCGCGCGACTGGCCCGACCTGGTGGCCGCCGCGCGGCGCGCCGAGGCGGCCGGCGAGCTGCGGGTGGTCGGCATCTGGTCGCACTTCGCCTGCGCCGACGAGCCCGGCCACCCGTCCATCCAGGCCCAGCTGGACGCCTTCGCGGTCGCGCTGGCCTACGCCGAGCGGGCCGGCCTGCGCCCCGAGGTGCGGCACATCGCCAACTCGCCGGCCACCCTGCTGCTGCCCGGCTCGCACTACGACCTGGTCCGCACCGGCCTGGCGATGTACGGCGTGTCGCCGGTCCCCGAGGTCGGCACCCCGGCCGACTTCGGGCTGCGTCCGGTGATGTCGCTCAGCGCCCGGCTGGCGCTGGTCAAGCAGCTCCCCGGCGGGCACGGCGTCAGCTACGGCCACAAATACATCACCCCGGGTGAGACCACCGTCGGGCTGGTCCCGCTCGGCTACGCCGACGGCATCCCGCGGCACGCCAGCAGCGCCGGGCCGGTGCAGATCGCCGGCAAGTGGTACACCGTGGCCGGCCGGGTCGCGATGGACCAGTTCGTGGTGGACCTGGGCGGTGACACCCCCGCGGTCGGCGAGGAGGTGCTGCTGTTCGGCAACGGCGAGCGCGGCGAGCCGACCGCCGAGGACTGGGCCCGGGCCAGCGACACCATCGCCTACGAGATCGTCACCCGGATCGGAGCCCGGGTGCCGCGGCGCTACTTCGGCGCCAGCCACGGGTGAGCCGCGGATGACCGAGGGCGGCGGTGGCAACGGGGTCGGCCGGGCCGGACTGATCGGCCTCGGCGTGCTGGCCGCCGGTGCCGCCGCGGGCGTCGCGATCGAGCGGCTCACCCTGGGCCGGGCCCGGCGGCGGGCCCGCCAGGAGCTGGACGCCGCCGCCCCGTTCGGCTCGCTGCGCGGCCGGCCGCGCAAGGTGGCCGCCGCCGACGGCACCGAGCTGTACGTCGAGGTGGACGAGCCCGACGAGGTCGTCCCCGGCGCGCCGACCGTGGTCTTCTGCCACGGCTACTGCCTCAACCAGGACAGCTTCCACTTCCAGCGGGCGGCGTTGCGCGGCGGTCTGCGGCTGGTCTTCTGGGACCAGCGCAGCCACGGCCGCTCCGACCGCTCCCGCTCCTACCTCGCCGGCCGGCCCGCCGACATCGACCAGCTGGGCGGCGACCTCAAGACGGTGCTCGACGCGGTGGTGCCGACCGGGCCGATCGTCCTGGTCGGCCACTCGATGGGCGGCATGACCGTGATGGCGCTGGCCGAGCAGCACCCCGAGCTGTTCGCCCCCTCGGACCACGGCGGTCGCGTGGTGGCCGTGGCGCTGATCGGCACCACGGCGGGGGACTGGGACTCCATCGACCTGGGTCTGAGCTCGGCCGGGATGAAGGTCTGGCGGCGGGTCGGGCCCGGCGTGGTGAAGCTGCTGGGCAGTCAGGTCGGCCTGGTGGAGGCCACCCGGCGGGCCGGGGCCGACATCGCAGCGGTCTTCTACCGCCGGTTCTCGTTCGGCAACGGCGGCAAGGACGTGGACCCGGGCATCGCGCGGTTCGCCGAGCAGCTGCTGGACAGCACGCCGATCGACGTGGTCGCCGAGTTCTACCCGGTGTTCAGCGCGCACGACAAGGCCGGGGCGCTGGCCGCCCTGCCCCCGCTGCCGGTGCTGGTGCTGGCCGGCACCGACGACCTGCTCACGCCCGCCTCGCACAGCGCGGCGATCGCCCGGACGCTGCCCGGCGCCGAGTTGGAGCTGCTGCCGGGAGCCGGCCACCTGGTGCTGCTGGAGCGCTCGGACGAGGTGGACCGGCAGCTGGCGCGGCTGCTGTGCCGCACCGGGCTGCCGCTGCCGGAGCGGGTGCGGGAGCTGGCGGCGGATCAGCCCTGAGCGGCACGGGCCGGCCCTGGCGCCCGCGCGGAACGAGCGCTCGGTGCGCTCGCGGCGGTGGATGTGGCACCGTTGGCTGGCAGGCCACCGACCACACGCAGACAAGAGGAACCATGGGCGCGCACGCCACCATCACCGTCCCGTCGGCCGAGCGGATGACCGCGCTCGGGCGGCGGCTGGCCGCCCTGCTGCGCCCCGGGGACCTCGTGCTGCTCTCGGGGGAGCTGGGCGCCGGCAAGACCACCCTCACCCGCGGTCTGGGCGAGGGCCTCGGCGTGCGCGGTGCGGTGACCTCGCCGACCTTCGTGATCGCCCGGGTGCACCCCTCGGTGGTCGGCGGGCCGGCTCTGGTCCACGTCGACGCCTACCGGCTCGGCGGTGGGCTGGACGAGATGGAGGACCTCGACCTGGACGTCTCGCTGCCCGAGTCGGTGGTCGTGGTCGAGTGGGGCGAGGGCCGGGTCGAGGGGCTGTCCGAGAGCCGGCTGGAGGTGCGGATCGAGCGGGCCCTGGGCGGGGACGCGGCCCAGGGTGACGACGCCGATCCGCGGGTGCTCGCGCTGACCGGGTTCGGCCCGCGCTGGGACGGCGTCGACCTGTCGGTGGCGCTGGACTGAACCGGTTGCCGACAGGCTGTCGGCATGGTGTTGCGGCCCGGCTCACCGCCATGATGGGATGGGTCCCGCAGTTAGGTGAACCTAACTAGGGAGTCGCGATGACCAGCAGCCCCGCCGAGCAGCCCGGTCGGTCCACCGAGACACCGGTACCGATGAGCCGGTTGCTGTCCTCCTGTGCCGCCGCCGCGGCCGTCTGCACCCCGCCCGCGCCCGCCGACCAGGCCCCCGAGGATCAGGGCAGCACCAGGACCCGGGTGCCGATCCCCGCGAAGTCCCAGAGCGCCTGACCGTCCTGCCGGGTGGAGCGGATGCCGCCCGTCCTGGCGTTGGGGACGGCGGCCGGCGTGCCGCCGTCCACGGCCGCGCTGAAACCGAAGACCGTGCCGCCGTGCTCGCCGAACCGGACCACGTGCTCCACCGGGCGGCCGTCGCTGCCATGGGTGGCGGCCGACTTGGACGAGACCGCGTAGCTGCCCGGCGCCGGGTTCACCGAGCCGGGCTCCACCAGGAACGCCGCCACCAGCTGCGGATCCTTCTTCGGATCGACCAGCCAGACCTGCTTGGCGCCGATCGAGTACACCACCCGGCGGGTGCCGCCGACCGCGGCCGCCGGGGGCAGCGGCTGCAGGGTGGGGGTGGGGGAGGCGCTGGGCGAGGGGGCGGGCGCGGTGGTGGCCGCCGCGGCGCTCGGCTCGGCGGCAGCGGCGGTGCGCGCGGTGCCCTCGGCCTGCACGGCGAGCACGGTGACCAGCGCGAGCGCGGCCAGGGTCAGGGCGGCGACCGTGACCGCAGGACCTGTCTTCGCCACCGTGGGCTCCCGTCTTCGCGAAGGACCGTCCCTATCGTGCCAGGCCCCTATCGTGCCAGGCCCAGGCGGCGGCCCGGGGCAGCCGCGAACGTGTGTTCCGTACCAGTACGAATAGCTCACTCCGCGAACCCTCTAACCTTGGATCCGTGCTGCTGCTCGCGTTCGACACCGCTACCCCCGCCGTCACCGCCGCCGTCCACGACGGCACGGCCGTCCTGGCGCAGACCTACCAGGTCGATGCCCGACGGCACGGCGAACTGCTGCTGCCCGCGATCGGCCGGGTGCTGGCCGAGGCCGGCGTGGACAAGCGGGAGCTGACCGCGATCGCGGTCGGCGTCGGCCCCGGCCCGTACACCGGCCTGCGGGTCGGCCTGGTCACCGCCGCCGCGCTCGGCCATGCGCTCGAGCTGCCCGTGCACGGCGTCTGCTCCCTGGACGCGATCGCCCACCAGGCCCGCACCGAGGGGCTGACCGGTCCGTTCACCGCCGCCACCGACGCCCGGCGCAAGGAGGTCTACTGGGCCGACTACGACGCCGAGGGCCGCCGGATCGCCGGCCCCGCGGTGGACCGGCCGGGCGACCTGGCCGTGCGGGAGGTCTCGGTGGGCGCGGGCGCGCTGCTCTACCCCGAGGCCTTCCCCGGCGCCCGCGGCCCCGAGCACCTGTCGGCCGGCGCGCTGGCCGACTTCGCGGTCACCGAGCTGGCCGCCGGCCGCGAGCTGCTGCCGAACGCCCCGCTCTACCTGCGCCGCCCGGACGCCCAGGTGCCGGCGGGCTACAAGGCGGTGCTGCCGGCGTGAGCGAGCAATGGGGGTCCCCCCGGCCGAAGGCCGGGGGAGAGCGAACCGTTGAGAGGCGCGCGTGGGCGAATGCCCCCGCCGAGCTCTGCGAGGCGGGCGCATGAGCCGCCTCTCGCTGCGCCCGATGCGCTGGTGGGACATCGAGCCGGTGATGGAGCTGGAACTCCAGCTCTTCCCCGAGGACGCCTGGTCGCGCGGCATGTACTGGTCCGAGCTGGCAGAGGCCCACCCCGGTGGCAGCCGCCACTACACGGTGGCGGTCACCGAGGACGGCGCCATCGCCGGGTACGCCGGTCTGATGGCGATCGGCGGCGAGAGCGACGTGCAGACCATCGCCGTGGCCGACCAGCACCAGGGCCGCGGCCTGGGCGCGCTGCTGCTCACCGACCTGATCACCGAGTCGGCCCGGCGCGGCTGCGCCGAACTGCTGCTGGAGGTGCGGGTGGACAACGCCCGCGCCCAAGGGCTGTACGAGCGCCACGGCTTCGTGCCGGTCGGCATCCGGCGCGGCTACTACCAGCCCGCCAACGTCGACGCGCTGGTGATGCGCCTCGACCACCAGACGACGAACCACACCGAGGAAGACCATGGCTGACGAACCGCTCGTCCTGGGCATCGAGACCTCCTGCGACGAGACCGGCGTCGGCATCGTGCGCGGCACCACGCTGCTCGCCGACGCGGTGGCCTCCAGCGTCAACGACCACGCCCGGTTCGGCGGCGTGGTCCCGGAGATCGCCAGCCGGGCACACCTGGAGGCGATGGTCCCGACCATCCAGCGGGCCCTGGACACCGCCGGGATCAAGGCGAGCGACCTGGACGGCATCGCGGTCACCGCCGGGCCCGGCCTGGCCGGCGCGCTGCTGGTCGGCGTCTCGGCGGCCAAGGCCTACGCCTGGGCGCTGGACAAGCCGCTGTACGGGGTCAACCACCTCGCCTCGCACATCTGCGTGGACCAGCTGGAGCACGGCCGGCTGCCCGAGCCGACCATGGCGCTGCTGGTCTCCGGCGGGCACTCCTCGCTGCTGCTCACCGGTGACATCACCTCCGATGTGCGCCCGCTCGGCGCCACCATCGACGACGCGGCCGGCGAGGCCTTCGACAAGGTGGCCCGGGTACTCGGCCTGGGCTTCCCCGGCGGCCCGGTGGTGGACCGCCGGGCCCGCGAGGGCGACCGCAAGGCGATCCACTTCCCGCGCGGCCTGAGCGGCCCGAAGGACCCGGAGTACGACTTCTCGTTCTCCGGCCTGAAGACCGCGGTGGCCCGCTGGGTGGAGGCCAAGCGGAGGGCCGGTGAGGAGGTGCCGATCGCGGACGTCGCGGCCTCCTTCCAGGAGGCGGTCACCGATGTGCTGACCCGCAAGGCGATCAAGGCCTGCAAGGACCACGACGTCGACCACCTGATGATCGGCGGCGGGGTGGCGGCCAACTCCCGGCTGCGTGCCCTGGCGGAGCAGCGCTGCGAGCGCGCCGGCATCCGGCTGCGGGTGCCGCGGCCCGGCCTGTGCACCGACAACGGGGCGATGGTGGCCGCGCTCGGCGCCGAGATGGTCTGGCGCAACCGGGAGCCCTCGGCGTTCGACCTCTCGGCGGACTCCTCGCTGCCGCTGACCGAGGTGTCGGTGCCGGCCCCGGAGCACACGGACGTGCACGGCGAGGCCTACCGGGCGCTCGGCCAGTCGTGAAGGCGGCGATGTGGGAGGCCCGCGCGGCCGACGGGCGCGGCGCCGAGCTGCTGGCGTGGGCCCGGGAGCGGCTGGTGCCGGCGCTGGCCGGGGCCGGCGCGGCCCGGACGGAGCTGTTCAGCGCGCCCGGGATGGGGGTCCCCCCGGACGAAGCCCGGGGGAGGGTCCTGGTGATCAGCTGGTGGCCGGAGCGGGCCGAGCCGGCCGAGGCCCCGCAGCCGCCGGACGGCCTGCTGGCGCGCCCGGTCCACCGCTGGGCGTTCCACAGCGAGTATGTAGTCTCGGCAGCATCCGACGACTGATCAGAAACCTGGGGAGCCCGGCGCCGTGAAGACGAACACCTGGAGTAGTGCGACAGCGGCCGCGGCGGGCGCCCTGGCCCTGCTCGTCACGGTCAGCGGCTGCTCCGGCAGTGGCAGCAGCGGTGGCAGTGGCGGGTCCAACGCGGGCGCGGTGCCGCAGAGCGGCACCCCCGCCGCCTCGCCGTCGGTCGAGGGCTCGCCGGCCGCCGCCTCGCCGAGCGCCGCCGGCGACGCGGTCCCGGCCGCCGACTGGGCGAAGTGGAAGCTCCAGCCGCTCCCCGCGCCCCCGGCGGCGCCCGCCGACAAGCCGGTCAAGCTGACCAAGACCGGCCAGGTCCCGGTGATCAGCTCCATCCCCACCAGCGACAAGGTGGTCTTCGTGACCATCGACGACGGTGAGGAGAAGGACCCCAAGTTCATCGAGATGATGAACGACCTGAAGATCCCGGTCACCATGTTCCTGATGGACGACGCCATCAAGAACGACTACGCCTACTTCAAGCCGCTGCAGGCCCTCGGCAACCACATCCAGAACCACACGCTGCACCACCCGGCGATGAGCACCAAGTCGGCCGAGGCGCAGAAGCAGGAGGTCTGCGGCGACCAGGGGGTGCTGACCAAGGAGTACGGCACCCCGCCGTTCCTGTTCCGCCCGCCCTACGGCGACGGCGCCAACAGCGCCAACCTCAACAACGCCGTCCAGCAGTGCGGTCCGCGCGCCGTCGTGCTGTGGCACGAGACGATGCAGATCCACGACATGCAGTACCAGTCCGGCGACAAGAAGCTGCACCCCGGTGACATCATCCTCGCCCACTTCCGCGGCCCCAAGGACCTCAAGGGCGAGACCATGACCGAGATGTTCGGCGAACTGCTGAGCCGCATCCAGGAGCAGGGCTTCGCCGTCGCCCGCCTGGAGGACTACATCCAGGCGCCGAGCTAGCCGGCGGCGACCTCCTGCCCCAGCAGCATGGTCGGAGCCGTCCCGATCCTGGTGAGGATGACCACCGCGGAGTTCACTCCTTCGGGGCGGAGCTTCTTGCGCAGCTCGTCGGGCTCGACGGCGAAACCGCGCTTCTTGATCACCACCGTGCCCACCTGCCGTTCCCGCAGCAGCGCCTTGAGCTTCTTGACGTTGAACGGGAGCACGTCGGTGATGCGGTAGGGGGTGGCCCAGGGGGTGGGGATGAGGGTGTCGGAGGTCAGGTAGGCGATGTGGGGGTCGAGCAGGGTGGCGCCGCCGAGGGCGGCGGCCACCTCGGCGACCAGGTGGGCGCGGATCACGGCGCCGTCCGGTTCGTAGAGGTACGCGCGGACCGGGCCGGGGGCGGGGTCGGGGAGCCGGCCGCCGGTGAGGGTGCGGCGGCCGGGCAGCAGGGTGGCGCGGTGCGGCTCGGCGGCGCCGGTGCCGAACCAGAGCACCGCCTCCTTCACATCGCCGTGGTCGGAGACCCACTCGGCCTCGGCGTCCGCGGGCACCGCCTCGTGCGGGATGCCGGGGGCCACCTTGAGCGCGCCGTAGCGGGTGCTGCGGCCGGCCTCGACGGCCCAGGAGAGCGGCGGAGAGTAGGCCTCGGGGTCGAAGATCCGGCCCCGGGCGCCGCGCCGGGCCGGGTCGGTGAAGACCGCGTCGAAGCCGGCGGTGTCGGTCTCGGTGACGTCGGCGCAGCGCACCTCGATCCGGTCGGACAGGCCCAGGGCCGCCGCGTTGGCGGTGGCGACCGCGCAGGTGAGCGGGTCCCGGTCGACCGCCAGCACCGAGATCCCGGCCCGGGCCAGGGCGATCGCGTCGCCGCCGATGCCCCCGCACAGGTCGGCCAGCCGGGCCACGCCGAGGGCGGCGAACCGGGCGGCCCGCCAGTCGGCGACCTCGCGCCTGGTCGCCTGTTCGACTCCGTTGGGTGTGAAGAACATCTGCTCGGCGTCGTCACCGAACTTGGCGCGGGCGCGCTGCCGCAGCCGCTCCTGGCCGATCGCCGCCGACACCAGTTCGGCCGGGTGCGCGCGGCGCAGCCGGGTGGCCGCGGCCAGCTCGTTCGATGGGGTCAACCCCCGTACCTCGTCGAGGAGTTGGCGGCCTTCGCCGGTCAGCAGGGCAGTGAAGTTCTCGGTGTCCACTCCATGATTGTCCCGGCCTGCGCCCCGGCCTCGAATTCCGAAAGTGGGCTGGGCGCGCCGTTGGCACTCTGGTTGACTGAGTGCTAACCGCGGCCTATGGTCGTTCCTGGCACTCTCCCCAGGGGGAGTGCTAACGCGACGGTACCGGTCTGACCCCCGCGACGGCAGTCCTGGACCTCGCCCCTCTACCTGTTAGACAACCCCGTAATCTCCGAAGGGGAGCTCGGACGTGACCACCAGCAGCAAGGTTGCCATCAAGCCGCTTGAGGACCGCATCGTGGTCCAGCCGCTCGACGCCGAGACCACCACGGCCTCCGGCCTGGTTATCCCGGACACCGCCAAGGAGAAGCCCCAGGAGGGCGTCGTCCTGGCCACCGGCCCGGGCCGCTTCGAGGATGGCCAGCGCCTGCCGCTCGACGTCCAGGTCGGCGACGTCGTCCTGTACTCGAAGTACGGCGGCACCGAGGTGAAGTACCAGGGCCAGGAGTACCTGGTCCTCTCGGCCCGCGACGTTCTCGCCATCATCGAGAAGTAAGCGTCCCGGCGGACTCACGGTCCGCCGAACCGGCCCCGCCCCGGATCCGTGTCCGCCAGTGACAGGGGCCCGGGGCGCGGCTGTTTGGCCTCACTGGCTTCACGCAACGTCACGTAACGCAGATATCCCGAGGAAACGGAATCATGGCGAAGATCCTGCAGTTCGACGAGGACGCCCGCCGCTCGCTGGAGCGCGGTGTCAACAAGCTTGCCGACACCGTCAAGGTGACCATCGGCCCCAAGGGCCGCAACGTCGTCATCGACAAGAAGTTCGGTGCCCCGACCATCACCAACGACGGTGTCACCATCGCCCGCGAGGTCGAGCTGGACGACCCGTACGAGAACCTTGGCGCGCAGCTGGTCAAGGAGGTCGCCACCAAGACCAACGACGTCGCGGGTGACGGCACCACCACCGCCACCGTGCTGGCCCAGGCGCTGGTCAACGAGGGTCTGCGCAACGTTGCCGCGGGTGCCGGCCCGGCCGCCCTGAAGAAGGGCATCGACAAGGCCGTCGCCGCCGTCTCCGAGCACCTGCTCTCGGTGGCCCGCGAGATCGAGGGCAAGGACGACGTGGCCGCGGTCGCCACCCTGTCCGCCCAGGACCCGCAGGTCGGCGAGCTGATCGCCGAGGCGATCGACAAGGTCGGCAAGGACGGTGTGATCACCGTCGAGGAGTCCAACACCTTCGGCGTGGAGCTGGACTTCACCGAGGGCATGCAGTTCGACAAGGGCTACCTGTCGCCGTACTTCGTCACCGACCAGGAGCGCCAGGAGGCGGTCCTGGAGGACCCGTACATCCTGATCACCCAGGGCAAGATCTCCTCGATCCAGGAGCTGCTGCCGCTGCTGGAGAAGATCCTGCAGGCCGGCGCCTCCAAGCCGCTGCTGATCATCGCCGAGGACGTGGACGGCGAGGCGCTCTCCACCCTGGTGGTCAACAAGATCCGCGGCACCTTCAACGCGGTCGCCGTCAAGGCCCCGGGCTTCGGTGACCGCCGCAAGGCGATCCTCGGCGACCTGGCCACCCTGACCGGCGGCACCGTGATCTCCGAGGAGGTCGGCCTCAAGCTCGACCAGGCCGGCCTGGAGGTGCTCGGCACCGCCCGCCGGGTGACCATCACCAAGGACGAGACCACCATCGTCGACGGTGCCGGCGACACCGAGGCCGTCGCGGGCCGGGTCGCCCAGATCAAGGCGGAGATCGCCAACACCGACTCCGACTGGGACCGCGAGAAGCTGCAGGAGCGCCTGGCCAAGCTGGCCGGCGGCGTCTGCGTCATCAAGGTCGGCGCCGCCACCGAGGTGGAGCTCAAGGAGCGCAAGCACCGCCTGGAGGACGCCATCTCCGCGACCCGCGCCGCGGTCGAGGAGGGCATCGTGGCCGGCGGTGGCGCCTCCCTGGTGCACGCCGCCAAGGTGCTGAACGACGGCCTGGGCCTGACCGGCGACGAGGCCACCGGTGTCGCCGTGGTCCGCAAGGCGCTGCACGAGCCGCTGCGCTGGATCGCCCAGAACGCCGGCCTGGAGGGCTACGTCATCACCTCCAAGGTCGCCGAGCTGGAGCTCGGCCAGGGCTTCAACGCCGCCACCGGCGAGTACGGCGACCTGGTGAAGGCCGGCGTCATCGACCCGGTCAAGGTCACCCGCTCCGCCCTGGAGAACGCCGCCTCCATCGCCTCCCTGCTGCTCACCACCGAGACCCTGGTGGTGGAGAAGAAGGAGGAGGAGGCCGAGGCCGGTCACTCGCACGGCGGCCACGGCCACTCGCACTGACGCCTCAGCATCGGCCAGACGGCCCGGTCACCCCGCTTCGGCGGGGCGGCCGGGCCGTCCGCCGTTCGGCCCGGGACGTCAGACCGCCCGGGGCGTCTACCCTGGGCGCATGATCGAGGCACGCCATCTGAGGGTTCTGCGCGCGGTGGCGCGCACCGGCTCGTTCTCCGCCGCGGCGCGCGAGCTCGGCTGCACCCAGCCGGCGGTCAGCCAGCAGATGAAGGCTCTGGAGAAGGCCGTCGAGCTGCCCCTGGTGGTGCGCTCGGGCCGCGGGATGCAGCTGAGCGAGGCCGGCGAGGTGCTGCTCAAGCACGCCTCCGGGATCCTGGCCGGGCTGAGCGCCGCCGAGCAGGAGGTGGCCGCGATCGCCGGGCTGCGGGCCGGCCGGGTCCGGCTGGTGTCCTTCCCGACCGCCAGCTCCACCCTGGTGCCGTCGGCCGTCGCCCGGCTGCGGGACGCCCATCCGGGGGTGCGCGTGTCGCTGGTGGAGGCCGAGCCGCCGGAGTCGCTGGCGATGCTGCGCGGCGGGGAGTGCGAGATCGCGCTGGCCTTCCGCTACCCGGACGGGGCGGCGCCGGCGGCCCCCGCGCACGGGGCCTCGCGGGCCGCCCGCGCCCAGGCGGTGCTGGCCGCGGCCGAGTCGGCGGCCGTCTCGGACTGGTCCGACCTGGTGGTGCGCCCGCTGCTTGACGACCCGTTGGTCGGCCTGCTGCCGCCCGGGCACCCGCTGGCCGAGCGGGACGGCGGCAGCCCGGTGGCGCTGGCGGAGCTGGCCGGGGAGCAGTGGATCGCGGGCTGCCCGCAGTGCCGCGGGCAGCTGGTGGAGCTCTGCGGCCAGGCCGGGTTCGAGCCGCGGATCGACTTCGCCACCGACGACTATCCGGCGGTGGTCGGCCTGGTGGCGGCCGGACTCGGGGTGGCGGTGCTGCCGCGGCTGGCGCTGGCGGCGGTGCGGCCGGACGCCGTGGCCGCAGTGCCGGTGCACACCGCGGCGGGCGGCCCGGCCCGCCGCGAGGTGGTGGCGCTGACCCTGCCGGATCTGGCCGAGGTGCCGGCGGTCGCGCTCATGCTGGACCGGCTCGCCGGGGCGGCAGCCGACCGCTGAACCCGCGCGCGGCAGCTTGAGCCGCTTGCAGGAACGTTTCGCCATCGGCCGGCCGGCCGCCGCCTACGGACGGACGGCCAGCGGCACCTCGACCACCCGGTTGCGCGCCCGCCCCTGGAGTTCCTCGCGCTCGTCCTCGGTCAGCCCACCCCATACGCCGTACGGTTCACGGACCGCCAGTGCGTGCGCCGCGCACTCGGTGCGTACCGGGCAGCGCATGCACACCTCCTTGGCGCTCTGCTCCCGCGAGCTGCGTGCGGCCCCGCGCTCGCCCTCGGGGTGGAAGAAGAGCGAACTGTCCACGCCGCGGCAGGCGGCGGAGAGCTGCCAGTCCCACAGGTCCGCGTTGGGACCGGGGAGTCGGGAGAAATCGGCCATGACTCATTCCCTTCGATGAGGGTTGCGTACGGCGAGGCTTCGGGGTGCCGGGCTGGACACCTGGAAATATGACTTACGGCCGTCTACGGGACAAGTCACCCACAGACCGGCACAACAGTCAATGATCGTACAAAAGCCATAAAAACGGACGAACCAGGCGAGAGAAATGTCGACCGGGCTGCGGCAATCGGGTGGCATCGCGCCTGGTAGCGCGCTGGGTTGTGCGCCCTTTGGCGGTGCTGAGCGCAAAAGAGCGGCGTCCAACCCGCGCTGCGGTCGATCCGTAATGGGTCGGCCACGTACAGTGGTGGAGATGGCCCTGAGGGCCGTAACTCATTCGAGTGACGGTCGTTGGAAGTGCGGAGAGTGTTCGTACCAGCCAGGAGGCTCAACGTGACGCGGATCAGCTGCGGAGGACGGTCATGACTTCCGTTCTCGTTTGCGACGATTCACCGCTTGCCCGGGAGGCGCTGCGGCGTGCCGTGGCGACCGTGCCGGGCGTCGACCGGGTGACCACGGCGACCAACGGTGAGGAGGTCCTCCGCCGCTGGGTGGCCGACCGTTCCGACCTCGTCCTGATGGATGTCCGGATGCCCGGCCTGGGCGGGGTGGAGACGGTCCGGCGGCTGCTGTCGGCCGACCCCGGGGCGCGCATCATCATGCTCACCGTCGCCGAGGACCTGGACGGGGTGGCCCTGGCGGTCGCCGCCGGCGCCCGCGGCTACCTGCACAAGGACGCCTCCCGGGCGGAGCTGCGGGCCACCGTGACCCAGGCGCTGGCCGACCCGACCTGGCGGCTGGCCCCGCGCCGGCTGCGCAGCCCCGACATGGGCGCCGCGCCGACCCTGACGGCCCGTGAGATCCAGGTGCTCGAGGGCATGAGCCACGGGCGGAGCAACGCGGAGATCGGCCGCGAGCTCTTCCTCTCCGAGGACACCGTCAAGACCCATGCCCGCCGCCTCTTCAAGAAGCTGGGCGCCTCCGACCGGGCGCACGCCGTGGCGCTGGGCTTCCGCTGGGGCCTGGTCCGCTGAGCGGTCGCCGAGCCGGGGCGCGCCCCTTCCTCCGTCGGCCGGAGCAAGGGGCGCGTCGGCTTCTCCGCGGGCGCGGCCTAGGCCCCACGGCGGTGGAGGCTGCACCATGGAGGGGTGGAACGCAATGGCGGCGGGAGCGGGGGTGGGTCGGTGACGGCGACGGACGACGCGGCTGCGGATAACGTTCCGGTGCACAACTCCGGACGCGGTGCGACGTTTCCCGGGACGACCAGGCACCATGGACCGATGCGTGACGACGAGCCCGGTGACAGCGGCGTGAGCGAGCAGCCACCGGCCGAGGCGGGCCCCCGGAGCACCGGGCGCGGCCGGCGCGAGGCCGCCGCCGGCACGTCGCCGCTGGTCGCCGGGCTGGTCGCGGCCGCGGTGCGCGGCGAAGGCCCGGCGACTGACGCGCTGTTGGCCTACGTCCATCCGCTGGTGCTGCGCTACTGCCGCGGCCGGCTGGTCCGACTGCCCGGCGGCGCCCGGCACCATGTGGACGACGTGGCCCAGGAGGTGTGCGTCGCGGTGCTCTGCGCCCTGCCCCGCTACCGGGACGAAGGTCGCCCGTTCGAGGCCTTCGTCTACTCCATCGCGGCGCACAAGATCGCCGACCTGCAGCGGGCCGCGATGCGCGGGCCCGGCTCCACCGTGATCCCGCCGGACGACCTGCCCGAGGTACCCGACGAGGCGCTCGGCCCCGAGGAGCGGGCGCTGCTGAGCAGCGACGCCGCCTGGATGCGCGAGCTGCTCTCCAACCTGCCGGCCCGTCAGCGCGAGCTGGTGCTGCTGCGGATCGCCGCCGGGCTGTCCGCCGAGGAGACCGGCGAGATGCTCGGCATGTCCCCGGGGGCGGTGCGGGTGGCCCAGCACCGGGCGCTGAGCCGGCTGCGGGCGCTCGCGGAGGAGTCGGCGTAGCCGTGGGTGTGCGCTCCCTCACCCTTGTCAAGAGGGCGCGACCTGAGAACTTCTGAAGCCAGTACGATGGGGTATCGGCGCCTGGACAGGTCGCCAAAGATCAACCGGGGCGAGCCGCGTTACCTCGTACGTTCGTCCGAAGACCTGGCCTGTGCCGGTGATCACGCCCGGCGACCCCCTACGGGCGTGCACAGATCGACACGGCCGGCCACGGGAAGGTAGCCCCCCACCATGTCTCTTAACGCCGCAGGCGTACCCGAGAAGTTCGCCATGCTCGGACTCACGTACGACGACGTCCTGCTGCTGCCTGGTGAGTCGCACGTGCTGCCGAACCAGGTGGACACCTCGTCCCGGGTCTCGCGCAACGTCCGGGTGAACATCCCGCTGCTCTCCGCCGCCATGGACAAGGTCACCGAGTACCGGATGGCCATCGCCATGGCCCGCCAGGGCGGCGTCGGCGTGCTGCACCGCAACCTGTCGATCGAGGACCAGGCCAACCAGGTCGACCTGGTGAAGCGCTCCGAGTCGGGCATGGTCACCGACCCGATCACCATCGGCCCCGAGGCCACCCTGGCCGAGGCCGACGCGCTCTGCGCCAAGTTCCGGATCAGCGGCGTGCCGGTCGCCGACCCGGAGGGCAAGCTGCTGGGCATCGTCACCAACCGCGACATGGCCTTCGAGTCCGACCGCAACCGCCAGGTCCGCGAGATCATGACCCCGATGCCGCTGATCACCGGCAAGGTCGGCATCTCCGGCGAGGAAGCGATCGGGCTGCTGCGCCGCCACAAGATCGAGAAGCTCCCGCTGGTGGACGACCAGGGCCGGATCAAGGGCCTGATCACCGTCAAGGACTTCGTCAAGGCCGAGAAGTACCCGAACGCCGCCAAGGACGCCGAGGGCCGGCTGCTGGTCGCCGCCGCGGTCGGCGCCAGCGCCGAGGCCTTCGACCGGGCCCAGGCCCTGGTCGAGGCGGGCGTGGACTTCCTGGTGGTGGACACCTCGCACGGCCACAGCCACAACGCGCTGGACTGGATCGCCAAGATCAAGTCGGCCGTGCCGGTCGACGTGGTCGGCGGCAACGTCGCCACCCGGGACGGCGCCCAGGCGCTGATCGACGCGGGTGTGGACGGCGTCAAGGTCGGCGTCGGCCCCGGCTCGATCTGCACCACCCGGGTGGTCGCCGGCATCGGCGTGCCGCAGGTCACCGCGATCTACGAGGCCGCGCTGGCCTGCCAGGCGGCCGGGGTGCCGGTGATCGGCGACGGCGGCCTGCAGTACTCCGGCGACATCGGCAAGGCGCTGGCCGCCGGTGCCGAGACCGTGATGCTCGGCTCGCTGCTGGCCGGCTGCGAGGAGTCGCCCGGCGAGCTGCTGTTCATCAACGGCAAGCAGTTCAAGTCGTACCGCGGCATGGGCTCGCTGGGCGCCATGCAGACCCGCGGCCAGGCGAAGTCCTTCTCCAAGGACCGCTACTTCCAGGGCAACGTCACCTCCGACGAGAAGCTGATCGCCGAGGGCATCGAGGGCCAGGTGCCGTACCGCGGTCCGCTGTCCGCCGTGCTGTACCAGCTGGTCGGCGGCCTGCGGCAGACCATGGGCTACGTGGGTGCCGCCGGCGTCGCGGAGATGGAGAGCAAGGGCCGGTTCGTCCGGATCACCGCGGCCGGGCTCAAGGAGAGCCACCCGCACGACATCCAGATGACCGTCGAGGCGCCGAACTACACCAGCCGCTGAGACGCCTGAGCCGAGCGAAGGCCCGCCACCGCCCCGGTGGCGGGCCTTCGCCTGTTCCCGGGGGATACTGGAGGACGTTCGTGAGCAGCAAGCAGAGAGGCTCGAAGTGACTGAGATCGAAATCGGGCGAGGCAAGCGCGGCCGCCGGGCGTACTCCTTCGACGACATCGCCGTCGTCCCCAGCCGCCGCACCCGGGACCCGAAGGAGGTCTCGATCGCCTGGCAGATCGACGCCTACCGCTTCGAGCTGCCGTTCCTGGCGGCCCCCATGGACAGCGTGGTGTCGCCCGCGCAGGCCATCGCCATCGGCAAGCTGGGCGGCCTCGGGGTGCTCAACCTGGAGGGTCTGTGGACCCGCTACGAGGACCCGCAGCCGCTGCTCGACGAGATCGCCGCCATTCCGGACGAGGTCACGGCGACCCGCCGCCTGCAGGAGATCTACGCCGCGCCGATCCAGGCCGAGCTGATCGGCAAGCGGATCCGCGAGGTGCGCGAGTCCGGCGTGGTGACCGCCGCCGCGCTCTCCCCGCAGCGCACCGCCGAGTTCTCCAAGGCCGTGGTCGACGCCGGGGTGGACGTCTTCGTGATCCGCGGCACCACGGTCTCCGCCGAGCACGTCTCCGGTGCCGCCGAGCCGCTCAACCTCAAGCAGTTCATCTACGAGCTGGACGTCCCGGTGATCGTCGGCGGCTGCGCCACCTACACCGCGGCGCTGCACCTGATGCGTACCGGCGCGGCCGGCGTGCTGGTCGGCTTCGGCGGCGGTGCCGCCCACACCACCCGCAACGTGCTGGGCATCCAGGTGCCGATGGCCACCGCCGTGGCCGACGTGGCCGCTGCCCGCCGCGACTACATGGACGAGTCCGGCGGCCGCTACGTGCACGTGATCGCCGACGGTGGTGTCGGCTACAGCGGTGACATCGCCAAGGCGGTGGCCTGCGGCGCCGACGCGGTGATGATCGGTGCCGCGCTGGCCCGGGGCACCGACGCGCCGGGCAAGGGCTTCCACTGGGGCATGGAGGCGGTGCACGAGGAGCTGCCGCGCGGCAAGCGGGTCAACCTGGGCACCGTCGGCACCACCGAGGAGATCCTCACCGGTCCGTCGCACACCCCCGACGGCACCATGAACCTGTTCGGCGCGCTCCGCCGGGCGATGGCCACCACCGGCTACTCGGAGCTCAAGGAGTTCCAGCGGGTCGAGGTGACGGTCAGCCACCGCTGAACCGTCCGCTGACGCACCGTCAGAGCGGGGCGCTGTCCGAAGGACGGCGCCCCGCTCGCTCTTTTTGCGGGGTCGAGTGAACAGAAGTGCACGGCACAGGGGATGATGGGGGCTTGACCGTCTCGGTTGCCCGGCGCACCGATTCGACGGTCCATCACCTGACCGGCAGCAGCACATGGGGGAACGCCCGAGATGACCCAGCCGCAGGGCACTTCCGGCCGCGTCCTGGCCGACCGCTACCGGCTCGAATCGGTGCTCGGCAGCGGCGGCATGGGGACCGTCTGGAAGGCCGAGGATGAGATGCTCGGCCGCATCGTGGCGGTGAAGGAACTGCGGATGCACGGCGGCGTCGACGACGACGAACGCCACCGGCTGATCGTTCGTACGCTGCGCGAGGCCAAGGCCACCGCCCGGATCCGGCACACCGCGGCCGTGACCGTCTTCGACGTGGTCGAGGAGGACGACCGCCCTTGGATCGTCATGGAGTTGGTGGACGGACGGTCGCTGGCCGAGGTGGTCAAGGAGGACGGTCCGGTCACTCCGGTGCGGGCCGCCGAGATCGGCCTGGAGCTGCTCGGGGTGCTGGGCGCCGCGCACAGCCAGGGCATCCTGCACCGCGACGTCAAGCCGTCCAACGTGCTGATCGGCGAGGACGGCCGGGTGGTGCTGACCGACTTCGGGATCGCCAGCGTGGAGGGCGACAGCTCGGTCACCTCCACCGGGATGCTGGTCGGCGCGCCCTCCTACATCTCCCCGGAGCGGGCCCGCGGCCAGAAGCCCGGACCACCGGCCGACCTCTGGTCGCTGGGCGGCACGCTCTACGCCGCGCTGGAGGGCAAGCCGCCCTACGACAAGGGCTCGGCGCTGGCCACCCTGACCGCGGTGATGACCGAGGAGCTGCCGCCGCCGGCCAACGCCGGGCCGCTGCGGCCGGTGATCGAGGGGCTGCTGGACAAGGATCCGGCCAAGCGGCTGGACGCCTCGACCACCCGGTCGATGCTCAAGCGGATCGTGGCCGAGTCGACGGCGCGGGCGGAGGCGACCACCAAGACCAAGATGCTGCCGGTCGTCGACGAGGCGGCTGAGGCGGCTGAGGGGTCCGGTGCGTCGGGCGCGTCCGGTGCGTCCGGTGCGTCCGGTGCGTCCGGTGCGTCCGGTGCGTCGAAAGTCGACTCGGCCGACGCTGCGATACCCGCAGCCAAGGACAAGACCAAGACCAAGACCAAGGACAAGACCAAGGCGAAGCCGGGCGGGCTCGGACTGAGCAGCGTGCGGGTGGGCAGCGCGGCCCCGGCCGCGGAGTCGGCGGCCGCCGAGCCGCCCGCCCCGGCCGCCGCGCAGGCGCCCGCCGCGAAGGGCGGGGACGGCGGCTGGAGCCGCAGCGTCACCCTGGGGGCGGCCGCCCGCTGGTCGAAGCGGCGTCAACTGCTGGTCGCCGCCGTGGTGCTGATCCTGCTGGTGGCCGGCGGGGTGTGGCTGGCGGCGACCCAGTCCTCGGGCGGCGGCAAGACGGGAGCGAGCCGGCCGACCGGCGCGGGCGCGGTGGCGGGAGCCCCGGTGACCTCGGCGGCGCCGAGCAAACCGGCAGCGAGCAGCCCCGCCGCGAGCAGCCCGGCGCCCAGCTCGGCCGCACCCGGCAGCGCGACAGCGAGCGGCGCCGCCCCCGGCTCCGCCGCGCAGAGCAACGCGGCACCGAGCAACCCGGCACCCAACCCCGCCCCGCCCGGCAACCCGGCGCCGGGCACCCCGGGGTCAGGCGGCCAGTCGCCGACCGGGTCGGGGGTGCCGGCGGGCTACCAGCTCTACACCGACCCGTCCGGTTTCAAGATCGTGCTGCCGCAGTGGATGACCGACCAGGGCGTGGGTTATCGCGCCACCACCCAGAAGTTCAGCGGCCACGGTCTCTCGCTGCTGGTGGACTGGCAGTCACCGGCCAACAGCAGCGCGCTCGCCGACTGGCAGAGCTCGGACGCGAACGGCCCGCAGAACTTCACCGACTACCAGCGGGTCCAGGTTGCCGCGCTGACCTACCGCCAGTGGACCAACGCGGCCGACTGGGAGTGGACCTACAGCGGCTCGTCCGGCCGGGTGCACTCGCTGAACCGCGGCTTCGTGGTGGACAACGGCAAGTACGGGTACGCGCTGATGTGGACCGCCAGCGATGCCGACTGGAACTCGGCCGACTTCACCGCGGCCCGGCAGACCGGATTCGACAGCTTCGAACCTGCGCCGTAAGCGGCGGGGAGGGGAACGGCCATGAGAGCTGGCCCCGGCCAGACGGTGGCCGGCAGATACCAGGTGACGGACCGTCCGGCGGCCCCCGGGCCGGGGCTCGGCCGGACCGCCGTGGACGGGCGGACCGGTGTGCGGGTGCTGCTGGAGGCGGTCGAGCTGCCCGAGCTGCTGGTGCCCGAACTGACCGGCAGCACCGAATTCGAGGGCAGCCGCTGGCTGGACCCGGAATCGGTGCTGGCCGAGGTCGCGTCGCTGCTGGCGGCGGTGCCCGAGCACCCGAGGCTCCGTCAGTCGTTCGACGTGACGGCCGAGGACGGCGTGGTCTGGCTGGCCGTCGAGGAGCCGGCCGCGACCGGCCTGCCCGAGCTGCTGGCCGCCGGGCCGCTGCCGCCGTACCGGGTCGCCGAGGTGGCCGCGGACCTGGTGGCGGCGCTGGGCGCGGTGCACCGGGCCGGGCAGGTGCACGGCAATGTGGCGGCCGAACACGTGCTGGTCTGCGAGGACGGCGCCGCGCTGCTCGGCGGGCTGGCCGTGGGCGCGGCGCAGGAGGCGCTGGCCCGGGAGCTCGGTGGCGGCGACCCGCGGCGCTGGGGGCAGGCCCGGGCGGGGCTGGTCGGCAGCCGGGCCGAGCACTGGCCGCCGGAGCTGCTGACCGACCTGGCCGCAGCCTCCCCGGCAACCGACAGCTGGGCGCTGGGCGTGCTGCTGCACCGGGTGCTGACCGGGCGCGGGCCGTTCGACGAGCAGAGCCCGACCGCGCTGTTCGCGGCGGTCCGGGCCGGCCGGCGGGCGGACAGCGCCGAGTGCGGGCCGCTGAGGCCGCTGGTGGACCGGCTGCTCGCCGTCGACCCGGCCGAGCGCCCGTCGGCGGCCGAAGCGCGGGAGTGGCTCGCCGAACTGCTGGCCGACGCGCCGGAGCCGTACCGGGCCGCACCGCCCGCCGAGGCACTGCCGGTGCTGCGCCCGCGCCGGCTGCCGGTGCGGCGGGCCCGCGGGCCGGTGGCGGTGCGCAGGCCGGGGCCGGCCCCGGAGGTGGCGGAGCACGCGCGGCACGCACGCGGTGCGGGGCGGCGGCCGTCGTGGCTGCTGCCGGTGCTGCTGGTGGGAGGGGTGGTGGGGGCGATGGTGCTGGCGCTGGTGGCGGTGGTGCAGTTCTCGGGGTGAGCGGTGAGCAGGGCGAACGGCATGGTCGGCGTGACCGCCGGTGCTGGCTTGGTCGCCCTGAGAGGCGGGGAAGGTGAAGGGACGTCACGACCAGATCACGTGGCCGGGTCGGGAACCGCGTCGCGTGTGGATCCGCCTAGTCTTGGGTCTCACACACAGTCCGAGCGGTGATCAGATTCATGGTGCACCGAAGAGGGGGGAACGGTCGCCATGGGCGGACAGGAGTGGGGTATGGCCGCCACCGGGGCGGGCAGCGGCCCGGAGCGTCGGATGCTGGCCGGGCGCTACGAGTTGGGTGATCGGCTGGGCCGCGGTGGCATGGGAACCGTGTGGCGGGCCCAGGATCTGATGCTGGACCGCGAGGTCGCGGTCAAGGAGCTGACGGTCAATCACCTGCCGGAGGAGGATCTGGCGATCCTGCAGTCCCGGATGAAGCAGGAGGCCAGAGCCGCGGCGCGGATCAAGCACGCCGGGGTGATCACCATCCACGACGTGCTGGAGCAGGACGGCCGGCCGTGGATCGTGATGGAGCTGATCGACGGCCGGTCGCTGGCCGACGTGGTGTCCCAGGACGGCCCGCTGTCGCCGCGGGCAGCCGCCGAGGTCGGCTCCCAGGTGCTGGCCGCGCTGCACCGCGGCCACCAGCTGGGCGTGCTGCACCGGGACGTCAAGCCGGCCAATGTGCTGCTGGAGCACGGCACCGGGCGGGCGGTGCTGCTGGACTTCGGCATCGCCAAGTTCGAGGGCTCCTCGGAGCTGACCCGCCCCGGCGACCTGGTCGGCTCGCCCGACTACCTGGCGCCCGAGCGGGCCAGGGGCGAGCGGTTCGGGCCGTCCTCAGACCTGTGGGGCCTTGGCGCCACGCTGTACGCGGCCGTCGAGGGCCGCTCGCCGTTCCGCCGCGACACCCCGCTCTCCACCCTGGCCGCGGTGGTGGACGAGCCGCTGCCCGCACCGATCAAGGCCGGCGCGCTGGCCCCGGTGCTGGCCGCGCTGATGGCCAAGGAGTCGGCGGACCGACCCACCGCGGACGAGGCGCAGCTGATGCTACGCGCGGTGATCGACGGCCAGACCATCGGCATCGGCATCCCGATGCAGCCGCAGCGGATGCCCACCCAGGCGGTTCCGGTGGTCGACCGGCGGCCGGTTTCCGAGTCGGACGAGCCCCCGCCGGAGGCGCCCGCCACCCCCACGGGGACCGGTCCCACCACACCGGTGGCCGCCACCCCCGGCGCGCCCGTGCCGCCCGGTCCGCCGGCACCCCCCACCGCCGTGCCGCCCGCGTCCGTCCCGCCCCGCCGCCGGCGGCGGCGCGCCCTGCGCCTGGCGCTGGCCGCGCTGGCCGTCGCCCTGCTGGCCGGCGGCACGGCCGTCGCGGTGCAGATGTACGGCCCGCACCACGGCACCCCGTTGGCCGACCCGACGCCCACCGCCCCGCCGAGCACCTCCGCCACGAGCTCCGGCACCCTGGGCACGCCGTCGGTGAGCCCCAGCGCACCCGGCACCGACGCGGCGCCCAGCCAGCCGCCCAGCGGCTACCAGTGGCAGACGGACCAGCTGGGCATGCGCTTCCCGCTGCCGGTGGACGGCCAGACCTGGCGGCGCACCACCAATGACACCGGCAACGGCTACTACAGCCCCGACGGCCAGCGGCACCTGATCCAGGTGGCGAAGAACGTCGGCCAGGCGCAGTCCCCGATCGACCACCTGACCGAGATCTCCGGCGAACTGGGCCGGAACCCCACCATCAAGGACTACAAGGTGGAGAGCCTCGAGTCGGCCACCATGAACGGGCACGAGGCGGCCCGCTGGGTCTTCAGCTTCACCAACCTCAAGGACCCCAACAAGGGCCCGCGCAAGGCCTTCGAGGAGGAGTTCAAGAACTCGGACGGCACCGCCTACGCGATCCTGGTCTCCGGCCCCAGCACTTCGTCCGACGAGACCACGCTCACCGAGCGGCGCTTCATGACGGAGCTCAACTACTTCTACGTGGTGGCGCCCCAGTAAAGAACCAATGGGGGTGTTACCGACGGGTACACAACAGGCGGGTGAAGCCCTAGGCTGCGCCCATGACGGACATCACGGCAGAAAACAGCGGCGCCGCCCGCAATCCCGTGGCCCCGGGCGCCGGTCGGACGGTCGCCTCGGCGGTTCCCCAGTCCCTGGTCGCCCGCCTCGCCCGGGGCATCACCGCCGCCGAGGGCGCCGCGACGGAGTGGACCGTCGCGCCCCTCACCGGTGAACCGCTGGCCGAGCTGCCGCAGTCCACGGTGGCCGACGTCGACACCGCCTACCGGCTGGCCCGCGGCGCCCAGCAGGTCTGGGCCGCGCGGCCGGTGCGGGCGCGTGCCGCCGTGCTGCTGCGCTTCCACGACCTGCTGCTCAAGCGGCAGGACGAGGTGCTCGACCTGATCCAGGCGGAGACCGGCAAGGCCAGGCTGCACGCCTTCGAGGAGGTGCTGGCCACCGCGATGGCGGCCCGCCACTATGGTCGCGCCGCCGCCGGCTATCTGAAGGACCGCCGACGCGGCGGTGCCGTCCCGGTGCTCACCCACACCGTGGAGGGCCGCCGGCCGAAGGGCGTGGTCGGCCAGATCTCCCCCTGGAACTACCCGCTGGAGCTGTCCGTCAGCGACGCGCTGCCGGCCTTCGTGGCGGGCAACGCGGTGGTCAACAAGCCCGACACCCAGACCGCGCTGACCGCGCTGTGGGCCCGCGAGCTGCTGGTGGAGGCCGGACTGCCGGCCGAGCTGTGGCAGATCGTGGTGGGCGACGGCCCGGTGATCGGCCCGGCCGTGGTGGAGCGGGCCGACTACGTCTCGTTCACCGGTTCCACCCGCACCGGGCGGGAGGTGGCGCAGCGGGCCGCGGCCCGGCTGGTCGGCGCCTCGCTGGAACTCGGCGGCAAGAACGCCATGCTGGTGCTGGCCGACGCGGACCTGGACAAGGCCGCCGAGGGCGCGGTGCGGGCCTGCTTCTCCTCCGCCGGGCAGCTGTGCATCTCGATCGAGCGGCTCTTCGTGCACGGCTCGGTGGCCGACGCCTTCCTGGAGCGGTTCGCGGCCCGGACCCGGGCGCTGCGCCTAGGCGGCGGCCTGGCCTACGGCGCCGACATGGGTTCGCTGGTCTCCCAGCGGCAGTTGGACACCGTGACCCGGCACGTCGAGGAGGCGGTCAAGGCCGGTGCCGCGGTGCTGGCCGGCGGCCAGGCCCGGCCGGACATCGGTCCGCTCTTCTTCGAGCCGACCATCCTGGACGGGGTGACCGACCAGATGGCGGTCTGCGCCGAGGAGACCTTCGGCCCGGTGGTCTCGATCTACCGCTTCGACACCGAGGACGAGGCGGTCGCGACGGCCAACGCCACCCCGTACGGCCTGAACTCCAGTGTCTGGACCAGGGATCTGCGGCGCGGCCGGGCGGTCGCGGCCCGGCTGCGCACCGGCACGGTCAACGTCAACGAGGCCTATGCCGCCGCCTACGGTTCGGTCGCCTCGCCGATGGGCGGGATGGGCGACTCCGGTCTCGGCCGCCGGCACGGCGCCGAGGGCATCCTGCGCTACACCGAGGCGCAGACCATCGCCAGCCAGCGGGTGATGCCGCTGGCCCCGGCCTTCGGGCTGGACGACGAGAAGTTCGCGGCCCTCTTCACCCGGAGCCTGCGGGCCCTGAAAGCACTGGGGTTCAAGTGACCGACGACAACAAGGCGTTCGACTACGACGTGATCGTGGTCGGCTCGGGCTTCGGCGGCTCGGTATCGGCGCTGCGGCTGACCGAGAAGGGCTACCGGGTCGCGGTGCTGGAGGCCGGACGCCGGTTCCGCCGCGACGAACTGCCCACCACCTCCTGGGACGTGAAGAACTACCTGTGGGCGCCGGGCCTCGGGCTCTACGGCATCCAGCGGATCCACCTGCTGGCCAATGTGCTGGTGCTCGGCGGGGCCGGGGTGGGCGGCGGCTCGCTCAACTACGCCAACACCCTGTACGTGCCGCCGAAGGCCTTCTTCGAGGACCGGCAGTGGCAGCACATCACCGACTGGGAGGCGGAGCTCGCGCCGTTCTACGACCAGGCGCAGCGGATGCTCGGGGTGCGGACCAACCCCACGCTCACCCCCTCGGACGTGCACCTGAAGGGCGCCGCCGAGCGGCTGGGCGTCCCCGACAGCTTCCACCTGGCCCCGGTGGGCGTCTTCTTCGGCGACGGGCGGGACGCCGACGGCACCGCGAAGGCCGCCCCGGGCACCGAGGTCGAGGACCCGTACTTCGGCGGTGCGGGCCCGCGCCGGAAGGCCTGCACGGAGTGCGGCGAGTGCATGACGGGCTGCCGGCACGGCGCCAAGAACATGCTCACCGAGAACTACCTCCACCTGGCCGAGGCCAACGGCGCCGAGATCCACCCGCTGACCACGGTGGCCCGGATCCGCGAGGCCAACGGGGCCAATGGGAATTCAGGCTTCGCCGTCGACGTGCGCCGCACCAACGCCCGCTCGGGGGCGGCCCGCAAGGCCGGCGCCCGCACCCTGACCGCCGCCAAGGTGGTGATCGCGGCCGGCACCTACGGCACCCAGACCCTGCTGCACCGGATGCGCGAGCAGGGCCGGCTGCCCCGGATCTCGGACAGGCTCGGCGAGCTGACCCGCACCAACTCCGAGGCGCTGGTGGGTGCCCAGACCACCCCGCGGCGCTACGGCGGCACGGTGGACTTCACCAAGGGCGTGGCGATCACCTCGTCGATCCACCCCGACGAGAACACCCACATCGAACCGGTGCGCTACGGCAAGGGCTCCAACGCCATGGGGTTCCTGTCCATCTTCCAGGTGCCCGGCGGCCGCAAGGGCCCGCGCTGGCTGTGGGCCGGCGCCGAGGCTGTCAAGCACCCGACGCTGTTCGCCCGTTCGCTGAGCAACTACAAGTGGTCGGAGCGGACCATCATCGGCCTGGTGATGCAGTCGGTGGACAACTCGATCACCGTCTCGCTCAAGCAGAAGGGCCTGGGCAAGGGCAAGTTGACGTCGAGCCAGGGGCACGGCGAGCCCAACCCGACCTGGCTCCCGGCCGCCGAGGAGGGCGCCAAGGCGCTCGCCGCCGAGATCAACGGGTTCGCCGGCAGCACCGTCGGCGAGGTCTTCGACATCCCCATGACGGCGCACTTCATCGGTGGTTGCCCGATCGCCGACAGCCCCGAGCACGGCGTGGTCGACCCCTACCACCGGCTCTACGGCCACCCGGGGATCAGCGTGGTGGACGGGTCGGCGATCTCCGCCAACCTCGGCGTCAACCCGTCGCTGACCATCACCGCGCAGGCCGAGCGGGCGATGTCGATGTGGCCCAACAAGGGCGAGGCGGACCTCCGTCCGGCCCAGGGCGAGGCCTACCGCCGGGTCACGGCGGTCGCCCCGGTGCGGCCCGCCGTGCCGGCCGGCGCCTTCGGCGAGCTGCTGCTGCCCGTGCCGTCGGTGCCCAAGAAGGCGGTGCCCGAGAAGGCGGCGGCCGAGAAGGCGGCGGCCGAGAATGCGGTGCCCAAGAAGGCGGCGGCCGAGAAGGCCGAGCCGGAGGAGCCGGCGGCGGAGAAGCCCTCGGCGTCCGAGTAACAGAGCGACTGTTACAGAGCCGACCGGTGGCCGTTACACGGCTGCCGGTCGGCCGCGCGGTGGGGTTCCTAGCGTGGGCGCAGCCTGCTCGGGCCATTCGGGTCCGAGCGCCTGTGCTGGAGGTTTTCCATGTCACGTGCCCTGCGTGCGCGCCGGTCGGTGCGGCTGTCGGTGCTCGGTCTCGGTGTCGCGGCGGCGCTGGCGCTGCCGGGTGCGGCGGCCTACGCGGACGGCTCGCCGACCCCGAGCGCGGTTGCCACGCCCACCGCCGCGTCGTCGGCCACGCCGTCGCCGGCGACCAGCGCCACGCCCAGCGCCGCGCCGTCGGCCATGCCGACCTCGGGGGGCAGCGCCACGCCCAGTGCCGCGCCGTCGGCCATGCCGACCTCGGCGACCAGCGCCGCGCCCAGCGCCGCCAAGCCGCTGCCCTGCAAGGCGATGCCGACGCCCAGCGTCGGGGGCAGCGCCACCCCGACGGCAGCGCGGCCCAGCGCCATGCCGACCGCCGCGCCCGGCGGCAAGGAGCCGCAGCCGGTGCCGACCTGCGACCAGGACGGCTCCCAGCCGAAGTCGTCCAGCACGCCGACCTCCCAGGTCAAGGCGGTGCCGCGCGGTGGTGCGGCGACCGGTGAGGGGCAGACCGGGCCGTCCGCCGCGGAGCTGGCCGGCGGCACGGGCCTGGCGGCCGCCGGGCTGGTCGCGCTGGCCTTCGCCGCCCGCAAGCGCCGTGCCGGCGCGGCGCGCTGACCACCGCCGCAGCCGGCGCCCCTGGCGGGTGCCGGCCGCGGCGGGCGGTGTGCTGGCCCTGGTGTGCGCCGCGGTGGTGCTGAGCCAGGGGTCGTCCCAGCCGCCGGTGCGGATCGCCACCACCGCCGCCGCGCCGCCGTCGGCGGCGCCGGTCGTGCCGGCCGCCGCGCCGTCAACCACCGTGCGATCAGCGCCGGTTCGGGTGCTGATCCCGCGGCTCGGGGTGGACGCGCCGGTGGAGCCCGCCGGGCTGAACCCGGACGGCACGGCCCAGGTGCCGCCGCTGGACCACCCGGGACAGGTCGACTGGTACGACGGCGGCCCGGCCCCGGGCGAGACCGGCCCGGCGGTGCTGCTCGGCCACTACGACAACCAGGCGGGCCCGGCGGTCTTCCACCAGCTGCCGAACCTGCGGCCCGGGGACCGGATCGAGATCCGCCGCGCCGACGGAAGCACCGTCAACTACCAGGTCCGCGAGCTGCGGCAGGCCCCCAAGGACGCCTTCCCCACCGACGCGGTCTACGGTGACACGACCAACCCGCAGCTTCGGTTGATCACCTGCGGGGGCGTGCTGCAGCAGAACGGCCACTACTCGGACAACATCATCGCCTTCGCGGATCTGACGGCCTCGTAGCGGTCCGACCGCACGGTAGCGGTCCGGTGGGGTCCGGCGACGGAGGAGGGGACATGGGCGGGGTGCGGGCGGCCATCCGATGGTTCGGGCTCGCGGTGGCGGCGGTGGCCGCGGTCGCGGGGTGCGCCGATGCGGGCGGGCTGCACGACGCGGGCTCCACCCGGCCGCCGTCGGCATGGCCCAGCCCGTCGCCGCTCTGGCCGGCCGCCGACGTGGCGAAGTCCCCGGCGCCGAGCCCGACCCCCCAGGCCGCCGCCCAGCCGCTGCCCGGTCTGAGCCTGCCCGGCGACGACATCCGGGCCGTCCAGCCGCAGGCCGTGCTGGACAAGGACCCGGCGCTGCCCGGCGACGAACGGCAGGCGCTCGCCGGCTGTCCGGCCTGCAAGCTGTTCCCGGCGCAGTACCGGGAGCTGACCAACGACGGGCACGACGAATTGCTGGTCGCCGTGCAGGCCACCGATCAGCGCAGCTACCTGCACGTCTACCAGGCGCGTGACCACCGGGTGGTGCCGCTGCTGGCGCTGCCGGTGCAGACCGGGTTCCGCGCCGAGACGGTCGGCCAGGACCTGGTGGTCGACGAGCCGACCGGTCCGAACGACGACACCAAGACGACCTACCACTGGGACCAGGGCCTGGCCGCCTTCGACCGGCAGATCTCGGTCAGCGGGCCGAGCGCCGCCGTGCCCGGCTGCCTGCCGGACACGGACGGCAAGGGGCCGTGGCCGGGTCAGGGACTGCCGTCCGCGTCGGCGACGCCCTCGTACGCGCAGCCGTACCCGGAGGCGCCCAGCCGCACCAAGCCCCCCGCGGGCCCCGGCCGCGCCAAGCCCTCCGCAGGCCCCGGCGCCACGGCCACCCCGAGCACCGTGGCATCGCCGGGCGCCGTGCCCACCGCGAGCGCCGTGCCCACCCAGGGCACCGTGCCGACGCCGACTGCCGCACCGACCCAGGGCCGGGTGACCGGATGACCGCCGCCGCCCGGATCCTGCTGGTCGAGGACGACGAGGTGATCCGCGAGGCCACCCGGATGGCGCTGGAGCGCTACGGCTTCCCGGTGGACACCGCCGCCGACGGGCTGGAGGGCCTGGAGCTGTTCCGGGAGCGCCGGCCCGACCTGCTGCTGCTCGACGTGATGCTGCCGCTGCTGGACGGCGTGGGGCTGTGCCGGCGGATCCGCGAGGAGAGCCAGCTGCCGATCCTGATGATGTCGGCCCGCAGCGACCCGATCGACGTGATCTCCGGCCTGGAGGCGGGCGCGGACGACTACGTGACCAAGCCGTTCGAGACCGCCGTGCTGGTGGCCCGGATCCGCACCGTGCTGCGCCGCACCGGCCCGCGCGAGGCCCCGGCGGCTGCACCGGTGACCGCACCGGCGACTGCGCCGGCAGCTCCGGCACCGCCCGGGCCGCCGCGCGCCGCGGTCCGGGAGATCGACGGGCTGACCGTGGACACCGACGGCATGGAGGTGGGGATCGACGGGCGGCCGGTGCTGCTCACCCCCACCGAGCTGCGGCTGCTGCTGGAGTTCACCGCCGCCCCGGGCGTCCTGCTGGAGCGGCAGACCCTGCTGGAGCGGGTCTGGGACTACGGCTGGGGCGCCGACACCCGGGTGGTGGACGTCCATGTCCAGCGGTTGCGGGCGAAGATCGGGGCGGACCGGATCGAGACGGTACGCGGCTTCGGCTACAAGCTGCGGCGGCTGCGCGGGGGCACCAGGTGAACCTGCGCCGCCAGATCGCGGTCACGGTGGCCGCGGTCTCCATCCTGGTGGCGCTCTCGGTGGGCCTGCTGGTGCACCAGGCCTCGGTGAACCAGCACGTCGGCCAGGCCCGGACCGCCGCCGAGAACGCGCTGCGCACCGTGCTGGAGTACGACGACCACACCGGTGACCTCCCCAAGAACTGGAACGCCGCCCGGAACGACCCGGCGGTGCCGCAGGCGCTGCGCGGGCTGGCCCAGCAGGGGCACCTGGCTTCGCTGCCGGCGGCCGGGCCGGGTGGCACCAGCCGGATGTGGGCGGCGGCGCCGGGGCCGAACGACCAGGTGATCTCGATCTGGATCGACTACACCGAGGACCAGCGGGCGATCGCCGACCTGGACCGCTCCATCGCGCTCTCCGCCGCGCTCTCGGTGCTGGTCACCGTGCTGGCCGGGGTGCTGGTGGCGCACCGGATCAGCCGCCGGCTGCGCACCGCCGCCCGCACCGCGCGCACCATCGCGCAGGGCGACCTGGGGGCCCGGATCGGCTCGCTGGGCCGGGCTCGGGACGAGGTGGCGGAGCTTGCGGCCGCCGTCGACTCCATGTCCGCGGTGCTCAGCAGCAAGCTCGCCAACGAGCAGCGGTTCACCGCGGACGTCGCGCACGAGCTGCGCACCCCGCTCACCGGGCTGCTCACCGCCGCCGAGCTGCTGCCGCCCGGGCGGCCCACCGAGCTGGTGCAGGACCGGGTGCGGGTGCTGTGCCGGCTGACCGAGGAACTGCTGGAGGTCTCCCGGCTGGACAACGGCGCCGAGCGCCCCGAGCTCTCCCGGGTGCCGCTGGGGCCGATGCTGCGGCGGATCCTGCCCGAGTCGGTGCACCTGGAGGTGCGCGCCGATGCCGAGGTCACCACCGACCCGCGCCGGCTGGACCGGGTGGTCGGCAACCTGGTGGCCAACGCCGAGCGGCACGGCGCCCCGCCGGTGCTGGTCACGGTGGACGGCCCGGTGGTCACCGTGCGGGACCACGGCCCCGGCTTCCCGGACGAGGTGCTGGCCGACGGCCCGCAGCGGTTCCGCACCGGTGCCCGGGAGCGCGGGCACGGCCACGGCCTGGGGCTGACCATCGCCCAGGGCCACGCCGCGGTGCTCGGGGTGCGGCTGATCCTGGCCAACCATCCGGACGGCGGCGCGCAGGCCGAGCTGGTCCTCGGCTGAGCGCCGGGCAAGGCAAAGGGCCCCGCGGGGGAACGGGGCCCTTTGTCGCTCAGCACACGGCGTCAGGGCAGCGCCGGTGCCGGCCGGGCGGCGCCGGGGGAGGAGCACCGCCGCTATTCGGTTGGCTTCACACCGCTGCGCCCCTGCGGGCTCGCGACCGCTCGGCGCCCGAGGTGGCCGGGGCGGCGGTCGCGCCGAGTGACATCGTCACGGAGCGTCAACGAATACCTGCTGTCACCACCGGTGGGCGGGGGCAGCAAGTCGTCGGGGCCACCGGCTTGTCCTGGCCACCGGAGAACCTCGTCCCCCTGCATCGTGGTGGACACAGGCCATGCTCTGCAACCGGTTCGGCGCACTTCGGCACAGTTCGTTTTCTGCCACGGCACTTGTTGACACATTGTCAACGCTCGGCCGCCCCTTTACTCGGCGGTAACCGAACGTAGTCATTCGATCTGCTCGCCAGGTGATGTGAACAGGAGTGAACGGCACTCCCGGTAGACTCGAAGGCGACCCCCGCATCGCCCGCCGGAAGGCCGTCTGTGTCATCTGCCACCCCTGACCAGTCCGCACCCGCGGTCGACACCGTCCTGGTCGTCGACTTCGGTGCCCAGTACGCCCAGCTCATCGCCCGCCGGGTGCGTGAGGCGCGGGTCTACAGCGAGATCGTCCCGAGCACCATGCCGGTCGCCGAGATGCTCGCCAAGAACCCCAAGGCGATCATCCTCTCCGGCGGCCCGTCCTCGGTCTACGAGGAGGGCGCGCCCCGCCTGGACCGCGCGATCTTCGAGGCCGGTGTCCCGGTCTTCGGCATGTGCTACGGCTTCCAGCTGATGGCGATCACGCTCGGCGGCACCGTCGACAACACCGGTGCCCGCGAGTACGGCCGCACCCCGCTGCACGTCAGCAAGACCGGGTCGACCCTGTTCGAGGGCACCCCGGCCGAGCAGTCGGTCTGGATGTCGCACGGCGACGCCTGCTCCGCCGCCCCCGAGGGCTTCGCCGTCTCCGCGTCCACCGACGTGGTCCCGGTGGCCGCCTTCGAGAACGACGAGGCCAAGCTCTACGGCGTGCAGTACCACCCCGAGGTGCTGCACTCCACGCACGGCCAGCAGATCCTGGAGCACTTCCTCTACCGCGGCGCCGGTCTCGCGCCGACCTGGACCACCCACAACGTGGTCGACGAGCAGGTCGCGCTGATCAAGGCCCAGGTGGGTGACAAGCGCGCGATCTGCGGCCTGTCCGGCGGCGTCGACTCCGCGGTCGCGGCCGCCCTGGTGGCCAAGGCCATCGGCGACCAGCTGACCTGCGTCTACGTCGACCACGGCCTGATGCGCAAGGGCGAGACCGAGCAGGTCGAGAAGGACTTCGTGGCCGCCACCGGCGTCAAGCTCAAGGTGGTGGACGCCGAGGAGCGGTTCCTGACCGCGCTCAAGGGCGTCACCGACCCGGAGGAGAAGCGCAAGATCATCGGCCGGGAGTTCATCCGGGTCTTCGAGCAGGCGCAGGCCGAGATCATCGCGGACGAGGGCCCGGCGGTGGAGTTCCTGGTCCAGGGCACCCTCTACCCGGATGTGGTGGAGTCCGGCGGCGGCACCGGCACCGCCAACATCAAGTCCCACCACAACGTCGGCGGCCTGCCCGAGGACCTCGAGTTCCAGCTGGTCGAGCCGCTGCGCAAGCTGTTCAAGGACGAGGTCCGGATGGTCGGCCAGGAGCTCGGCCTGCCGGAGGAGATCGTCCAGCGCCAGCCGTTCCCCGGCCCGGGCCTGGGCATCCGGATCGTCGGCGAGGTCACCAAGGAGCGCCTGGACCTGCTGCGCGAGGCCGACGCGATCGCCCGCGAGGAGCTGACCGCGGCCGGCCTGGACCGCGAGATCTGGCAGTGCCCGGTGGTGCTGCTGGCGGACGTCCGCAGCGTCGGCGTGCAGGGCGACGGCCGCACCTACGGCCACCCGATCGTGCTGCGCCCGGTCTCCTCCGAGGACGCCATGACCGCCGACTGGTCGCGGCTGCCCTATGAGGTGCTGGCCCGGATCTCCACCCGGATCACCAACGAGGTGCGCGAGGTCAACCGCGTGGTGCTGGACGTGACCAGCAAGCCGCCGGGCACCATCGAGTGGGAGTAATTCCTCCCGCAGGCGTTTGAACGGCCGCACCGCCGCCCGCGTACCGATGGGTGGCGGTGCGGCCGTTCGCGTCAGTTCCGGCCGGGTCGCGGGTGCGGCCGGGACTGGCGCCGGGGGGTACCGGTTACCGTCGGAACCACGCCCGACCGGGCAGAATGCGGTGCGGAGCGGCAACGAGTCGACGTAGCGAACCGGAAGGTGACGTGATGATGGAGGGCACCCGGGACTCGCTGGAGTCCGACGGCTCCGGCAACGATCAGCCCCCGGTGCCCACCGGGCCGACCGGCCGCACGGCGGCCCGGAAGGCGCTGGCCGGCCGGTACGCGCTGCTGCCGCTGCGGCTCTTCCTCGGCGTCACCTTCAGCTACGCCGGCCTGGACAAGCTGGCGGACCGTCACTACCTGGCCGGCCGCGGCGACCTGCAGTCCTTCTACGCCCAGACGCTGGCCGCCAAGCCGCACAGCCCGGTGGGCGCGCTCCTCGAACCGGCGCTGCACGCCCCGACCTTCTTCGCGCTGCTGATCGCCTTCGGCGAGCTGGCGGTCGGCCTCGGCACCCTCTTCGGGCTCTGGGGACGCCTGGCCGCGCTCGGCGGCGGGCTGCTCAGCCTGACGCTCTTCCTGACCGTCAGCTACAACGTGACGCCCTACTACCTGGGCAACGACCTGCCCTATCTGATGGGCTGGACGGCGATGCTGCTGGCCGGCACCCCGTACCTCTCGGTGGACGGCTACCTGGCCAAGCGGGCCGGGCGGGACCGGGCCCGCGGGCTCAGCGAGGACGCGGTGCGCCGGCGGACCGTCGTGGACGGCTCGATCGCGGCGGTCGCGCTGGGCGGGGCCGGGCTGCTGCTCGGCTCGCTCACGGCCACCTTCATCCGCAAGAAGTCGACGCCGAGCGCCGGTGGGACCGGCGCGCCCCCGACCGCCACCGGCGGCGGCAAGGTCTCGGTCGCCGCCGGCGACGTGCCGGTCGGCGGCTCCGCCACGGTCACCGACCCGGCCACCGGCGACGCCGTCTACATCGTGCAGCCGAAGGCCGGTCAGTACGCCGGGCTCTCCTCGATCTGCACCCACGCCGGCTGCACCGTCGACCCGCCGAAGGGCGGGCAGCTCAGCTGCCCCTGCCACGGCTCCCGGTTCGACGCCGCCACCGGCGCGGTGCTGACCGGCCCCGCCGTCCGGCCGCTGCCCCGGTACGCCGTCACCAAGGACGGCGACCGGCTGGACCTCGGCCCGCAGCAGAGCTGACCTGGGGGCACCTCCCGGCCGAAGGCTGGGGGAGCGTCAGTCGTCCCGGCCGCGCCGGGCCACCGCTGCGGCCACCGCGCCGGCCAGCCCGGCCGCGCCGAGCACGATCAGGGTGACCGGGACCACGATCCGGCCGTTGACCTGGGTGTGGTTGAGCGAAGCCACCAGGTAGAGCACGGCGAGCACGGTGAACAGGCCGCCGGCCAGGAACGAGAAGAGGTCGAACCGATGCCGCTTCATCACCGCACCACCTGAACGTTGCCGAGGCCGACCTCAACGGTGAGGTCGACGGTTCCCTTGGCGGCCGCGCCGGCCGCCGCGTCGAAGTGCACGGTGCGGTGCGCGCCGATCCCGTCGGAGTCGCTGTGCGAGCCGTCCGGCAGCTGGACCTGGCCGGCCACCGTCCGCAGCGTCAGATCGGCCGCCACATCCGGTGGGAGCACCACCACGGCGTCGCCGGCACCGAGCTTGACGACGCTGGTCACGGTGGCGCCGCCCGGGTTGAGGGACGTCAGGTCCAGGCGCAGGTCACCGGCGCCGAGCAGATAGCTGGGCCGCACGTCCTGGGCCGTCGCCGGTGCGTAACTGCGGTGGCCGACGGCGTCGCCGGTCACCGCCGGGGTGTTGCCCAGGCCGGCCAGGGCCAGCGTGGCCAGCAGCGCCGGCAGCGCCAGCTTGCGGGCCCGGCCCCAGCGCGAGCCGACCAGCATGGTCAGGCCGAGCACCAGCAGCCCGGTGGCCAGCACGGTGGAGAGCAGCACGGTGGTGTGCCCGCCGACGTTCCAGACCGCCCAGGCCGCGCCGACCGCGATCAGCAGGCCGCACAGGCCGAGCACCGAGCGCTCCCTCTCCCGCCGGGGCCGCGGCGCGGCGGGCGTCACCACCGGGGTGCCCTTGCGCAGCGGGTCGCCCTCGGGCAGGTCGGTCCGCTGCCACCAGGGCTGCGCGGGCATCCCGGGCGGCGGGGTGGTGGCGCCCCAGGGGTTGCGCTCCGGGTGGCGCGGGTCCCACAGGTAGCCGGTGCGGCCGGGCGGCGGGGCGTCCGCCGGCGGGGCATCGGTGAGGGTGGTGGATACGGACGCGGCGGCGAAGCCCTCCTTGGCCAGGTTGACCCGGGTCTGGAACTCGCTCTTGCGCGCCGTCCACTGGGTGTGGAAATCCTGCCGCCAGGTCTGCCAGTCGGTCAGCGGCGAGCCCTCGCCCAGAGCGCCGGGCTCGGCGGCGGCCCGATCGTACGGACCGGCGGGACGGGGCGGGGCGGCGGCGCCGCGGGCCCGGCGGCGCCGCTCCGGGTCGTGCCGGACGGCGAAGAACACCATGGCGCCGAGCAGCAGCAGCGGCATGACGGAGTCGCCGCTGCCGATCCAGGAGAAGAACACCCCGGTGCCGATCACGGTCATCAGCACCGCGCCGATCGACTGCCCGTCGACCCGCCCGGTCAGCACCCGCTGCAGCTCGGTCCGCCCGTGCTTGGCGTCGTCCTTCTCATCGGGGACGATCAGCCAGGCCAGGCCGTACAGGAAGAGGCCGAGGCCCCCGGTCAGGCAGAGCACCGCGGTGACCACCCGGAAGACCACCGGGTCGATGTCCAGATGCCGCCCGAGGCCGGCGCAGACGCCGCCCACCACCCGGTGGTCCTCGCTGCGGGCCAGCGGCGGCCGCCCACCGCCCGGCTCGTCCTGGAGGCCCGGATCGGTGGGCGCTGTGCTCTGCTCCTCGGTCATGCCCCCTATCCTGCGGGTTCCGCGGGGCCCGCGGGACCGGGAAGGTCCCCGGTGGGACCCTGAACTGTCCCTGAGAGGGCCTCAGGGGCAGGCCTTCAGCGGAAGCTGCGCGTTGCCGACATCGGCGTTGAGGGCCTGGAAGTAGGCGTCGGCCATTCTGGTGTAGCCGAGGTCGTTGGGGTGCAGCCGGTCGTGGAACTCGTTGGGGGTGAGCTGCGGCGCTTCGATGTAGTGGAAGTGCCGTCCAGCGTCCTCCTCGGCGGGTGCCAGGTTCTCGGCCCGCAGGTTGTACTGCTGGATCTGGTCCTGCAGGCCCTGGGTGGTGGGCAGCAGGCCCTGCAGGATCAGGTCGACCCCGGGGCGGTCGGTGAAGATCCGGTCGACCAGCGCGGCCAGCCGGTCGGGGGCGTGCTCCTTGTCGGTGCCGCTGTCCAGGTCGTTGATCCCGATGTGCAGCAGCACCACGTCCGGGGACTGGGCGGCCAGCCAGCCGTCGATGTGGGCGGCGATGTCGTCGATCTTCCAGCCGCCGTGTCCCTCGTGCCAGGGCTGCGGGAAGTCGCCGTCGTGCTGGGAGCCGACGAACTGCACCGTGTAGCGGGACTGGGTGGTGGTCATCCTCCAGAGCGGCAGCCGGTAGCCGGCGTCGGTGCTGCTGCCGATGCCGAGGGTGATCGAGTCGCCCAGCGGCATCACCTTGACCACCTTGGGCGTGGCGGTCGCGGCTGCGGACGCGCTCTGGACGGCCGGCAGCGCGAGCGGGCCGCAGACCGCGCTGACCAGCACGGCGACGGCACGGCGTACGAGTGGAGACACGGCGTTCCTCCTGCTGCGGATGGCGGCGGGCCGGGGCGGCCCCGCCGATTCGGTAGGCAGAGCGTGGCAGCCGGAGGGTTCGCCGACCGGTGCGGCAGCGGGTCGTCCGATCATCTTTCAGCACCTAGGGGGACGACCCTGATGCATTCGGAGCTGTACTCGTGTGACCATCTCTCCCGTGGCAAGCCCAGCACCAGAACCCGCCGACTCCGCCCCGACCGCAGACGCTCCCCCGTCGCCCGCCGACGGGCCGGAGGGGCCCAGGACCGGGCCGGGCCGCCCGCCGTACCGCAAGCTCTACCGCAGCCCGCACTCGCGGATGCTGGGCGGTGTGGCGCACGGCCTCGCGGTGCACCTCGGACTGCCGGTCACCTGGGTGCGGGCCGCCTTCGTGCTGCTCTTCTTCGCCAACGGGATCGGGGTGCTGCTCTACGCGGCGTTCTGGTTCGTGGTGCCGATCGGGATCGGCGAGCCGGCCCTGGGCGCCGCCGCCGGCTGGGTGTGGGCCAACGGGCAGTTCGTGCCGGCCGGCGCCTCCGGGGTGACCCCCGACCCGCTGCGCAAGGCCGGGCGCGGCCGCGTCGGCCGGCTGCGCGACCTGCTGCAGGGCACCTTCCAGGGCGAGCCGGTGATCGCCGAGCAGGCCGTGCCGGGCGAGCCGTCCACCGCCGCCAGCCGCCGCAACGCCGGCCAGCTGGCCGCCCTGCTGATGCTGGTGATCGGCGTGATGTGGCTGCTCAACGCGCTGCATCTGCAGTCCTCCCAGCCCTACGCCTGGCCGCTGCTGGCGATCGGCGTCGGTGTCGCACTGGTCTGGCGGCAGGCCGACGACTCCCGCTGGGCGCGCTGGTTCGGGCTGGCCGGTGCCCGGCGGCGCAGTGCGGTGGCCCGGGTCGGCGCCGGTGTGCTGCTGGTGGCGGCCGGGATCATCGGGTTCCTGGTGGTGGAGGGCACTGGCAACGGGGTGGGCGCGGTACTGGAGGCCTCGATCGCGGTGCTGGCCGGGGTGCTGGTGCTCACCGGCCCGTACGCGCTGCGGCTGTGGCAGGACCTCGGGGCCGAGCGCACCGCCCGGATCCGGGCCCAGGAGCGGGCCGAGATCGCCGCGCACATCCACGACTCGGTGCTGCACACCCTGACGCTGATTCAGCGGCGCTCCGAGGACCCGAAGGAGGTGCAGCGGCTGGCCCGGGCCCAGGAGCGCGAGCTGCGGCTGTGGCTCTACCGTCCGGAGGCCGCCGCCGAGGCCGCTCCCGATACCCTGGCGGAACGGATCCGCGAGGTGGTCGCCGAGGTCGAGGACCGGCACGGGGTGCCGATCGAGCTGGTCTGCGTCGGCGACTGCCCGATGGACGAGCGGATAGCCGCGCAGATGCAGGCCGCGCGTGAGGCCATGGTCAATGCCGCCAAGTACGGTGGCGGGGGACCGGTGCAGGTCTACGCCGAGGTGGAGGGGAGGACGGTGCTGGTGTTCGTTCGCGACCACGGCCCCGGATTCGACCCGGACACCGTGCCGGAGGACCGGATGGGCGTACGGGAGTCGATCATCGGCCGGATGAAGCGCAACGGCGGTACCGCCCGGGTGCGGCCCGCGCCGGACGGCGGCACCGAGGTCGAGCTGGAGATGGAGAGAGCTGCTGATGACTGACGCTGTGGCCGGCACGCCGGGCAGGACCGCGCGGGTGGTGCTGGTGGACGACCACCGGATGTTCCGCACCGGGGTGCGGGCCGAGATCGGGCGCACCGAGAGCACCGGGATCGACGTGGTGGGCGAGGCCGACGACGTCGAGTCGGCGGTCCGGGTGGTCGCCGAGACCCGCCCGGACGTGGTGCTGCTCGACGTCCACCTGCCCGGTGGCGGCGGGGTCGAGGTGCTGCGCCGCTCGGCCGGGGTGATGGGCGAGCCGGGCGGTGTGAAGTTCCTGGCACTGTCGGTCTCGGACGCGGCCGAGGACGTGATCGGGGTGATCCGCGGCGGTGCCCGCGGCTACGTCACCAAGACCATCACCGGCACCGACCTGGTCGACGCGATCTTCCGGATCGCCGACGGCGACGCGGTCTTCTCGCCCCGGCTGGCCGGTTTCGTCCTGGACGCGTTCGCCGCCACCGACACCCCGCCGGTGGACGAGGACCTGGACCGGCTGACCCAGCGCGAGCGCGAGGTGCTGCGGCTGATCGCCCGCGGCTACGCGTACAAGGAGATCGCCAAGCAGCTGTTCATCTCGGTGAAGACGGTGGAGAGCCACGTCTCCGCGGTGCTGCGCAAGCTCCAGCTGAGCAACCGCCATGAGCTGACCCGGTGGGCGACGGCGCGCCGCCTGGTCTGAGCCCTGGAGAACGCGCGATGGGCCGCCATCCCACCGAGGGGATGGCGGCCCATCGTGTCTGCTGCCGGTCGGTCAGGCCTCGGCGGGCGCCGGCGCGCTCTCCTGCCGGGCCGCCGCGCGGCGGTCGAGGGCCTTGCTGACCTTCTTGCCCAGCTTCTGCCCCGGCATCTCGATCAGCTTGTAGGTCAGGTGACTGATGATCAGGACCATCGCGATGAAGAAGGCGGGCAGCAGCCAGCGGCCGGCGCCGGTGGTCGGGAAGTGCACCACCTTGTCCTTGAACCACCAGGTGCCCCAGAGGATCGGGATGTGCACCACGTAGACCGAGTAGCTGATCGCGCCGAGCCAGGTCAGCGCCCGCGGCCAGCGCCGGTTGCGCAGCAGCATGCCGATGCCGAAGACCGCCCAGGCCGCCGCGTAGGCGAGCGAGAAGCCCTCCCAGCTGCCCGTCCAGGTCCGGTCGAGCGCCTTGCCGTGGTTGTACATGTAGCCGGCCAGGAAGCCCGCCGTAAGGACGAAGGCGCAGCAGATGACGGCCAGCAGACGGTTGATCTGCTGCTTCTCGGCCCGGAAGATCGCGGTGCCCGCGAACATCGTGGCCAGGATCGTCATGCTCTCGTAGAACGTGGAGCGGGCGTTGAAGAAGAGCAGCACGGTGCCCAGGCCGCCGAGCACCAGCGCGCCGAGGCGGACCAGCTCGGGGCGGCCGGCCAGCACCAGCACCAGGCCGGTGGCCATGATCAGGACGGTGGCGATGATCAGGTGGTGGGTCGCCGACGGTGCCACCCAGGGCTCCTTCGGCGTGATCATCTGGGGCGTCCACCAGGCGCCGAGCAGCACCGCGGCGCCCGCGAAGAAGACCGATATCGGCGCGCTGTTCCGGTGCCAGCCCTTCACGAACAGGGCGCTGACCAGGAAGTAGAAGACCATCTCGTAGCAGAGGGTCCACATCGCGCCCAGCGCGCTGGCGATGTTGGTCATCTCGTGAAGCAGCGTCAGGTTCGCCAGGTAGGCCCAGAACGGGCGGTCGGTGACCTGGCTCGGAACCGCCGAGTAGCCCTTGGGCAGCAGCACCAGCGACAGCGTGACAGCGATGATCAGCAGCGGGTAGATCCGGAAGAGCCGGCCGATCCAGAACCCGCGGACGTCCCCGCGGCGCTCCAGCGAGGCCGGCACGATGTAGCCGCTGACCAGGAAGAACAGCATGACCGCGAAGATGCCGAGGTCGAAGTTCTTCTCGAAGTTCTCACCCCACGAAAACCACTTCAGTAGGCCGAAGTGGTGGATCGCGACCAGTAGCGCGGCGACCCCCCGCAGGCCGTCGAGCCAGCCGAGGCGGGCCGCGGGCCGAGCTGCCCGGCCGGACGTCGAGTCGCCTTTGGCGAGCTCAGCAGGTTGGTTTTCAGTCACGGTCACACGGGGAGGCTAGCGCACCCGTATACGCTCCAACACCGCCCAGATGCCGGTCACGGCGACTGCCCAGGTAGGGCGGCACACCGTGTGTTCAGTTTGTGTGCACAGTCGTCCGACTGCTAAACATGTGTGTTGCACGGTGCGGGAAGGCTCAGGCGGGGACGCGTACTCGTGCCTCCGCGACACTCGCGATGACGGAGCATCATGTCGGACATCACTGGGAGCGCTGGGGCCCGGGCGGCCGCGCGCGACGTGTCCGGCGCCAGCAGCATACCGCCACCTCCGCCGTTCTCCCTCAAGCAGCCGGGGACCTGGTCGCCGAGGGTGCTGTCGCAGCTCGGCTACTGGGCCTGTTCGCGGTTCGTCACAGTGATGACACTGTTCTCCTCGACGGACGCCGCCAACAGTGAGCCGCACCTCTTCTACCAGCCCTGGGCCGAGATCCTGCGCACCGGAAGCTTCCCGACGGGCGACCCGACCTGGCAGTACCCGCCGGGTGCGGCCGGCGTCTTCCTCGCGCCCTACCTGGTGCCGGGCGGCCTCGACTACGTGCGGGCCTTCCTGGTGGTCGTCCTGATCTCCGACCTCGTGGTGATGTGCGCGCTGCTGCGGCACGGCACCCGTCCCGGCCGTTCGCTGGCGGGCTCCGCGATCTGGCTGCTGGGCCTGCCGCTGATGCTGACGCAGCCGTACGTGCACTTCGACATGCTGGTCACGATCTTCGCGGTGCTCGGTCTGCTGTGCCTGGAGCGGCGCTCCTGGCTGGGCGGCGGCTTCGCGGCGATCGGTGCCACGATCAAGCTCTGGCCGGCGTTCGCCGTGCTCGGCGCCTCGCGGGGCCGCGGCCTGCGGCAGGCGGTGATCGGCTTCGTCGCCTCGGCGATCGCGCTGACCGGGATCGTCGCCGCCCTGTTCAAGGCGCCGTTCGGCTTCCTGCACGGGCAGGGCGGCCGCGGCATCGAGATCGAGTCGCTGCCGGGCAGCATCATCCTGCTGGCCCAGAAGTACGGCTACCACCAGGGTGAGATCAAGTACCGCTACGGCTCGATGGAGATCATCACACCGAGTTCGGAGACCCTGTCCAAGATCATGCTGGGGCTCAGCGTGCTGGGCCTCTGCCTGCTGCTGGCCTGGCGGCTGCTGGCGGCCAAGCGGTTCACCGACTCGACCCCGGCCGACGCCGCGATAGCCGCACTGCTGGTGTTCGTGGTCACGAGCCGGGTGATCAGCCCGCAGTACTGCATCTGGTTGATCGGGGTCGCCGCGGTCTGCCTGAGCTACCGGTCCACCACCCAGCGCTGGGTGGTGGCCCTGGTGACGGCCGCGACGGCGCTGACCACCGTCGAGTACCCGCTGTTCTGGAAGCAGCTCCTCTGGGGCGACACCGGACTCCGTACCCTGCTGGTGGCCCGGAACGGACTGCTGCTGATCGCCGCGGTGGTCTCCTGCGTCCAGCTCTGGCGCTCCACGGTCTCCACCGGCCGTCGAGGGCGGCACTACGCGCACTAGGCTCTCGATTTACCGTGCCTGCTCGTCGGCGAACACATCCGGGCTGAGCACGCCACTGCCCTCAGTCCGATCGATCAAACGCAACCGCCGGAGGTTGGCTCACAATGAGCGTCAGCGCGACCAGTAGCTCCGCCACGTCAAGCGGAGCGGCCGTCGAGGGCGACACGCATGCGAGAGCGGCGAATCGGTTCGGCACCATGCTGGTGCGGGCCGGATCGCTGGTCTGGCTCTGGCCGGCCCTGCTGACCCTGGGCCTCGGTCTGTACAAGGCCGACACGCCGTTGCTGTGGGCCGACGAACTGGCGACCTGGAACGCCGCCAACCGGTCGCCGCACCAGCTGTACGACATGCTGCAGCACGTCGACGCGGTCACCGGCCTCTACTACTACCTGATCCACTACTGGACGGCGGCGTTCGGGCACTCGCTGCTGGTCATCCGGATCCCCACGGTGCTGGCGATGGCCGGGGCGGCCGCCTTCGTGGCGCTGACCGGCCGCAAGCTGTTCGGCGCCAGGACCGGCCTGGTCGCCGGTGTGCTGTTCGCGCTGATCCCCTCGGTCTCGCGCTACGCGCAGGAGGTCCGCGGCTACGCCTTCGTGGTGTTCTTCGCCGCGGCGGCGACCTACCTGCTGATGCGTGCGCTGGAGCGGCCCACCACCTGGCCCTGGGTGCTCTACACGGTGGCCCTGCTCGGTGCCGGCAGCTTCCACATGATCGCGCTGGTCTTCCTGGCACCGCACGCCTTGATCACCGCCTGGCGCTGGTGGACCACCCGTGACAAGCGGCTGCTGATCGGCTTCCCGGCCGCCGTGCTGGCCGGACTCCTGCCGCTGGTGCCGCTGGTCCTGGAGGGCCAGAAGCAGGTGGGGCGCCAGCTCAACTGGCTCGCCAAGCCCAGCCTGGAGGACGTCCCGACCGTGTTCTGGCACGGGCTCTACGGCTCCCAGGCGGTCAGCCTGGGCATGCTCGCGCTGGCGGTGCTCCCGCTGGCCTGGACGCGCGGCCGGCGCCACGCGGTGGAGCTCGGCCTCGTCGCGGTGCTGCCGATCGCGCTGCTCTGGATCATCTCGCAGGGCCAGACCTCGTACTTCATCGACCGCTACATGCTCTTCACCCTGCCCGCCTGGGCGGTGCTGGCCGGCGCCGGCCTGACCGCGCTGCGTCCCAGGGCGCTGACGGCCGGCGGCCTGATCCTGGTGCTGCTGCTCGGGAGCCACGAGCAGCTGGCCCTGCGCCAGAAGTTCTCCCACACCGAATGGGACGGGGCCGCCGCCGCGGCGGTCATCGCCAAGGGCTACCAGCCGGGTGACGGCCTGGTGCCGCTGCGCAACGGGAACGCCATCCTCTCGGGGGTGGTCTCCGCGGTGGACTTCTACCTGCCGCAGCAGGACAAGCTGAAGGACGTCTTCGTCGCCACGAGCGCGATCGACCGCGGCGACCTGTACCCGCAGATGTGCACCGACCTGGCCGCCTGCCTCGGGGACACCAAGCGGGTCTGGGTGGTGACGATCGGCTGGTGGGACCCGTTCAACGGCTTCTCACCCGAGGAGAAGAAGGTGCTCACCTCGGCCTTCCCCAAGAGGACGGTGACCCAGGTGCCGAACGCCGTGGTCACCCTGCTGGAGCGCTGACCGCAGGTCAACCCCCGTTTCACCGCCGTCGGCCCGGGCCGGATCGTCGAACCGGCCTGGGTTGTCGGCGGCGGGCCATAGACTCGAAGAGCCATGACTAGTCTCTTTGACGACCTCCCGCTGCCCGGCTTCGAGCCCTTCGAGGCCAAGCCCGCCGATGCGACGACGCCCATGGACTTCGCCGAGGAGCCGCCGCCCGAGGCGGACTACGGGTACGACGGGGGCGGCTACGAGGAAGAGATCCCCGCTGATCTCTTCCACACCGACTACGCCGCCCAGGCGGAGCGCGACGCCTACCACCGCAACGGGGCGCACCGCACCGTGGTCGACCCGGTGCAGCTGCTGGCGGGGATGAACGACCCGCAGCGCGAGGCAGTGCTGCACGCGGGCTCCCCGCTGCTCATCGTGGCCGGCGCCGGCTCCGGCAAGACCCGGGTGCTCACCCACCGGATCGCCTACCTGCTCGCCGCCCGCGGCGCGCACCCGGGGGAGATCCTGGCGATCACCTTCACCAACAAGGCGGCCGGCGAGATGCGCGAGCGCGTCGAGCAGCTGGTCGGTCCGCGGGCCCGCTCGATGTGGGTGGCCACCTTCCACAGCGCCTGCGTGCGGATCCTGCGCCGGGAGAGCAAGCGGCTGGGTTTCACCTCCAGCTTCTCGATCTACGACTCGGCCGATTCGCAGCGGCTGATGTCCCTGGTCTGCCGGGACCTCGACCTCGACCCCAAGCAGTTCCCGCCGAAGTCGTTCAGCGCCAAGGTCTCCAACCTCAAGAACGAGCTGATCGACCACGAGAGCTACGCGGCCCAGGCGGCCAACCCGATGGAGCGCAAGCTCGCCGAGGCGTACGCGCTCTACCAGGCCCGGCTGCGCGAGGCCAACGCGCTGGACTTCGACGACATCATCATGACCACGGTCAACCTGCTGCAGGCCTTCCCGGACGCGGCGGAGCACTACCGGCGGCGGTTCCGGCACATCCTGGTCGACGAGTACCAGGACACCAACCACGCCCAGTACATGCTGATCCGCGAGCTGACCGGCGGCGCCGTCGGCAGCGCGCCCAAGCGCACTGTGGACGGTGAGTTCGTCAACCCGGCGCAGGCCGGGCTGTCGGAGCTGCCGCCCGCCGAGCTGTGCGTGGTGGGTGACGCCGACCAGTCGATCTACGCCTTCCGCGGCGCCACCATCCGCAACATCCTCCAGTTCGAGGTGGACTACCCGGACGCCGTCACCATCCTGCTGGAGCAGAACTACCGCTCCACCCAGACCATCCTGTCGGCCGCCAACGCGGTGATCGAGCGCAACGCCAACCGCCGCGAGAAGAAGCTCTGGACGGCCGGCGACCACGGCGAGAAGGTGGTCGGCTACGTCGCCGACGACGAGCACGGCGAGGCCCAGTTCATCGCCGACGAGATCGACCGGCTCACCGACGCGGGCGACGCCCGGCCCGGCGATGTGGCGATCTTCTACCGGACCAACGCGCAGTCCCGGGTCTTCGAGGAGGTGTTCATCCGGGTCGGCCTGCCCTACAAGGTGGTCGGCGGGGTGCGCTTCTACGAGCGCAAGGAGGTCCGCGACGTGCTGGCCTACCTGCGAGTGCTGGCCAACCCGGAGGACACCGTGCCGCTGCGCCGGATCCTCAACGTGCCCAAGCGCGGCATCGGCGACCGGGCCGAGGCGATGATCGAGGCGCTGTCCGCGCGGGAGCGGATCTCCTTCGCCCAGGCGCTGCTGCGGGTCGACGAGGCCTACGGGATGGCCGCCCGCTCCGCCAACGCGGTGAAGAAGTTCAACGCGCTGCTGGCCTCGTTGCGCCAGGTGGTGGACTCCGGCGCCGGACCGGCCGCGATCCTGGAGGCCGTGTTCGAGGAGACCGGCTACCTGGCCGAGCTGCAGGCCTCCACCGATCCGCAGGACGAGACCCGGATCGAGAACCTCCAGGAGCTGGCCTCGGTCGCGCTCGAATACGAGCAGGACCCGGGCGAGCGGCCGGATGCCGGCGAGGAGGGCGCACCGCCGGTCGGCTCGCTGGCCGACTTCCTGGAGCGGGTGGCGCTGGTCGCCGACTCCGATCAGATCCCGGACGACGAGGAGGGGCAGGGCGTCATCACCATGATGACCCTGCACACCGCCAAGGGCCTGGAGTTCCCGGTGGTCTTCCTCACCGGTATGGAGGACGGGATCTTCCCGCACATGCGGGCGCTCAGCCAGGTCAAGGAGCTGGAGGAGGAGCGGCGACTGGCCTACGTCGGCCTGACCCGGGCCCGCAACCGGCTCTACCTGACCCGCTCGGTGCTGCGCAGCGCCTGGGGCCAGCCCGCCTACAACCCGGCCTCCCGGTTCCTGGAGGAGATCCCGACCGACCTGGTGGAGTGGAAGCGCACCGGCGCGGCCGCCACGCCGCCCACCCGCAGCCTCTCCATGGGCGGCTCGCGCAGCGGCTCGAGCGGCTCCGGCGGCCTGAGCAGCACGGCCGGGCCGAAGGCCGGCTGGGGCCGGTCGGCGCGCACGGTGACAGAGCGCGAGGTGGTCGGCCTGGCCGTCGGCGACCGGGTCAGCCACGACAAGTTCGGCCTCGGTACGGTCGCCGAGGTGGCCGGCAGCGGCGACAAGGCCAAGGCCACCATCGACTTCGGCACGGCGGGCCGCAAGGTGCTGCTGCTGCGCTACGCACCGGTGGAGAAGCTCTGAGCCGTCGGACCTGACGACGCGCCATCACGGCCCGGGACCCGTTCGAGGGTCCCGGGCTGTGATTTTTTCATCACTTTGGCCCGGGACCGGTGGACCTGGTGGCGTGGGCGCTAACCTCCCCTCAGGTCGGTTATTGCTGGTTAACGTGGAGGCAGTGATGGGTGTGTCTGGCCCGATCCGGGTCGTGGTCGCCAAGCCGGGGCTCGACGGCCACGACCGTGGCGCCAAGGTGATCGCTCGCGCGCTGCGCGACGCCGGCATGGAGGTGATCTACACCGGCCTGCACCAGACGCCCGAGCAGGTGGTGGACACCGCGATCCAGGAGGACGCGGACGGCATCGGCCTGTCCATCCTCTCCGGCGCCCACATGACGCTCTGCGCCCGGGTGATCGAGCTGCTCAAGGAGCGCGACGCGGCCGACATCAAGGTGTTCTGCGGCGGGATCATCCCCGAGGCCGACATCGCCGAGCTGAAGGCCATGGGCGTGGCGGACATCTTCACCCCCGGTACGCCCACCAGTGCCGTGGTGGCCTGGGTCGAGGCCAACCTGCGTCAGGCGAGCTGAGCCACCCTGGGCCCGGCGTCACCCCGGTGCCGCCGGGCCGGCCAGCTCCGCGAGCATCGCGGCCCGGAACCGCAAGGTCCGGGCCAGCCGGTCGAAGGTCTCGGCCCAGGCGGTGTCGGGAGCGGCGTCGGCCGCCAGCGCGGCCACGGCCGGCGCGGTCGCGGGCGCCAGCGAGCGCTCGGTCAGGCCGAGCACCCCGCTGTGGCTCCACGGGTAGGCGCCGGAGGCCGCGGCCCGCTCCAGGGCCGCCACCACCGCGGTGGACAGCGGCGGCGTCCACGGGGTGGCACAGGCTCCGAGCAGCTGGAAGGCGTCCCCCAGCCCGTGGCTGCGCAGGAACGCGGCGGTCCAGCCGGCCCGTTCGGCGGGTGGCAGCACCGCGAGCAGCCGCGAAGGCCCACCCGGCCGAAGACTGGGGGAGGGCGCGCCCGCACCGCGAACCGGGCGGTCGGCCCGGGGCGGCGGGCCGAGCAGCACCCGGGCCCAGCCGGTGTCGCGCTGGCGCACCGCGGCCCGGGCCCAGGCCTCGTGGAGCTCCTCGCGCCACAGCGTGCCGCCGTCCGCGGCATCGGCCGCCGGCAGCGCCAGCAGCTGAGTCGGCGTCAAGTCGAAGGTCTCGGTCCAGGTGTCGAGCGGGGTCGCGGCCAGCACCTCGCCCAGCCGCCAGGCCTGCTCGCCGCGCCCGGTCGGGGAGTCGGACGCCACGCCGTCGCGCCGCATCGCCGCCGTGACCTCGCCCGGCGGGGTGACCAGCAGCCGGCTGCCGTCCGGCGCCAACTCGACGGCGGCCAGGGCCCGTTGTGCCATCCGACGGCCCAGCGCGGAGGCCGGCAGGCCGGCCAGCAGCTCGGCGGCGGTGGCCCGGACGTTCTTGCTGCGATCGTCCAACGCGGCCTCCAGGAACGGCTCGTCGGCCAGGCTCAGGCCCTCCTGCAGCGCGTCCAGGAAGAGCAGCCGGTCCTCGGCCCGCTCCCGGGCCCAACTGCCGGTCAGCAGCGCCAGCGCCGCGGCCGGATCGCGACGGCGCAGCCTGGTCAGATGGGTGACCCGCTCGGCGAACAGGCCGTCCTGCCAGATCCGGTCGGCATCGGTGGGCGACTCGGCGGCGGTGGTGCGCAGCACGAACCGCCACTGCGGGTTCCGCTCGGCCAGCCAGCGGCCCAGCGGCCCGGCCAGCGCCACCGCGTCCGCCCGTACTTCGTTGCGGGCCCGCGCCGCCTCCAGCAGCCCCGGCACCAGCGCGGCGGGCGGCCGGTAGCCGCGGCTGCGGGCCTCGGCCAGCCACTGCGGCAGCAGCTCGGCGAGGTTGGCGGGACCGGCGCTGCGGCCGGCCAGCAGCACGGTGAGCCGGCGGGCGGCGGCATCGGGCAACTCCGGGCGCGGGTCCGGGGCGGCGGGCCCGGGCAGCTCGGCCGGCGCGGGCAGCGGCAGCAGCCCGGCCCGGCGGCGCACGGTGGCCAGCGCCGCCTGCTCCAGCAGGGCGGTGGCCTGGTCCGGGCCGGCCAGCTCGGCGGTCGCCGCGCGGTACGCGGGCGGGCCGGCGGGGGGTGGCAGGGGGCGGCGGTCGGTGCCGAGCAGGGCGGCGCCGAGCAGGGCGGACCAGTGGTCGGCGGCGGTGTCGCCGGTCATACGGGTGCTCCCGTCGCCGTCGTGAGGCTGGCCGGCCGGCCGGCGTCGTCCCACCCCGTGATCGGACGGAACCCCTGGTGGCCGCACTCGCCGAAGACGGTGACCGGGTGCCCGCCGGAGACCGCCGCGAGCAGCCAGCGGGCGGCCTCCGGGGTGTCCGGGTGCAGCGGCAGGGCGTGCTGACCGTCCGTCAGCAGCCAGCCTTGGGGGCCGGGCGCCGGCACCGCCTCCGACAGCACCACCGGCCAGGCGGCCTGCCAAGGATCGGCGGCGACCGCCTCGCCGTAGTCGGCGGCGGCATCGGCGAGGCGGCAGCCGGGCGGCGGGTCGAGCGGGCCGGGCTCGGGCGTCCCGTAGGAGGCGCCGAGCACCGCGCGCAGCGGGGCGGCGGCCGGGTAGTAGGCCAACTCGGCCTCCAGCACCCGGCCGACGGGCAGCGCCAGCTCGGGCAGCCGGCCGGGCGGGGCGTAGGAGAGCAGCAGCGCGGGATGGCCGGTCTTGGTGCCGCGCAGCCAGATCCGGCGCTGCGTCAGCCGCTCCTCGGACAGGTCCTGACTGCCGAGCACCAGCCAGCGGTCGCGGACCGTCCGGCCGGCCAGCAGCTCGGCGGAGTCGGTGGTGAAGCCGACCCGGGTGCGCACCGTGGCGGCCAGCGGCTCGGGCAGCTCGTCGACCCGCTGGTAGGCGGCGGCCAGCAGGTCCAGCAGGGCGATGCCGGCCAGCTGCTGGTCCCCCGTCAACCCGGCCAGCTCGCGGGCACCGGCGGCCAGGCCGGGGGCCTGCGCGTCGACCATCCGGGCGGCCACCTCGCCCCACTCGCCCGCGGTGCCCGGGTCGGCCAGGCCGCGCCGGATCCGGTCGGCGAGCCGCAGCCGCAGCTCCTGGGCGCCGGCCGCCACCCGGGCGGCCCGCCGCTCGGCACGGCGCGCGGCGGCGACCGGGTCGGCGGGGGTGGCGCTCTGCACGGGGCTCTGCACGGGGCTCTGCACGCGCTCGGCCAGCCGGCAGGCCGCCCAGCCGGGCGGCTCGGCGCCGCCGGGCACCGCCTCGGGGCTCGCGCTCCACAGCAGCAGCAGGCCCAGCACGTGCTGGCAGGGGCGCTGCCGCCCGGGGCACCCGCACTGCCAGTCGAACCCGGCCGGCTCGACCACCACCCGGTACGGGCTGCTCCCGCCGCCCCGGCACAGCCCCCAGACCGCCCCCCGCCCGGCGCCCGCCCCGACCCAGGGCCCCGGCTCGGCCAGCCGCTCGGCGGCCCGCAGCACGGCGGCGTCGGACGCGAGCGAGCGGACCTGCTCGGTGCTCCAACGTTCGTCCATGAGGGGAACGTTAGGGCCGGGGACTGACAGCGGATCAGCGCGGCGGCGTGGGCGGATAGACCTTGAAGGCGGAGGTGTCGAGGGGGAAGGCGAAGGGCTCGGGCAGCTCGATGGGCTCGCCGAACCGGCCGTGCTGGACGGTCCGGTAGTCGCCGCCGCGGGCGCCGGAGTGCAGCTCCCAGATTCCGTCGTCGGGATCGATGACCACGTAGAGGGGGATGCCGCTGATGGCGTACCAGAGGCGCTTCTTGGCGTAGTCGCCGTCGCGGTCGGTGGAGACGATCTCGACGGTGATGGCGACCCGCTCGGCGGGGAACGGGCTGAGGTTGTCGGCGCCCAACTCGTGGGTGGTGACGGCGATGTCCGGCTTCGGCTCGAACGAGGCCTCAGGGGAGACCAGCGCCTGCTCGACCATCCCGTACCAGTCGTGTTGAAGGAACTGGGAGCCGACGTTGAGTCGGATGAAGTTGTGGAACGGGGCAGCGGACGGGAGCATCACGATCTTTCCGTCGATGAGCTCGACGCGGTAGGCGTCCAGCTCGGGGATCGATTCGAGCAGGCGTACCAGATCGTGTGCGTTGGTGGTCACCATGGCGGTCATCTCCGCGCCTCCTCTAGCCCGACTTCATGGTAGAGGCGGGCCGCTTCTGGGCCGTCGATTGTCAGTCCCTGCGTGCAGAGTGGTTCTCGCAGGCCGGTCGCGGCGACCGCGTCACCGGCTGCCACCTGCGGTGATGCTCCCTGCCACCCACCGACCCCGGGCACCCGTGCCTGCCGTGTCGGGCGACGAGAAGGAGCCCTCGAATGAGTGATGAGAAGACCAGCGCACCGGTCCTGAGAGCCCATGCGGAGGAGGCGTTCGCCGGGGAGTTGGCGGCGCTGGCCGCGCGGGACGATCGGCCGCGGCCGCCGGGGTGGCGGCTCTCGCCGTGGGCGGTGGCCGACTACCTGCTGGGCGCCCGGCTGCCGGACGGCACCGTGGTGACGCCGAAGTACGTGGGGCCGCGGCGGATCGTCGAGGTGGCGGTGAGCACGCTGGCCACCGATCGGGCGCTGCTGCTGCTCGGGGTGCCGGGGACGGCCAAGACCTGGGTGTCCGAGCATCTGGCCGCCGCGATCAGCGGCGATTCCACGCTGCTGGTCCAGGGCACCGCCGGTACCGCCGAGGAGGCCGTGCGGTACGGCTGGAACTACGCCCAGTTGCTGGCGAACGGTCCGAGCCGGGCCGCGCTGGTGCCCTCGCCGGTGCTCCGCGCGATGGCCGACGGCAAGATCGCCAGGGTCGAGGAGCTGACCCGGATGCCGGCCGACGTACAGGACAGCCTGATCACCGTGCTGTCGGAAAAGACGTTGCCGATACCGGAGTTGAGCGGCGAGACTCAGGCTGTCCGCGGGTTCAACCTGATCGCCACCGCCAACGATCGCGACCGCGGCGTGCAAGAAATCTCCAGTGCGCTGCGCCGCCGTTTCAACACGGTGGTCCTGCCGCTGCCGGCGACGCTCGACGACGAGGTCGAGATCGTCAGCCGGCGGGTAGGGCAGCTCGGCCGCGCCCTGGAGCTGCCCGAGCTGCCGGGCGGTGCGCAGGAGATCCGACGGGTGGTGACGGTCTTCCGCGAGCTGCGCGACGGCCTGACCATCGACGGCCGGACCAAGGTCCGGACCCCGACCGGCACCCTCTCCACCGCCGAGGCGATCTCGGTGGTCACCAACGGACTCGCGCTCGCCGCGCACTTCGGTGACGGCGTACTGCGCCCGGCCGATGTGGCAACCGGGGTGCTGGGTGCGGTGGTTCGCGACCGGACGACCGACCAGGCGGTGTGGCGCGAGTACCTGGAGGGGGTGCTCCGCGACCGGGACGGCTGGCAGGACTTCTACCGGGCGGCCCGCGAAATGTCCGGCTGAGCGGTCTGCGAACCGTTCGGCTGAACGGCGCGGACAACGGGTGGATGAACGGGTGGATGAACGGCCGCTGAGTGGGGCGATCAATGGCCGATCGTTCGGTCGATCAACGCCGAGGAGATCGGCTCAACGGCCGGGGAGACCGGCACAACGGCCGAGGCATCGACCGAGCAATGAAAACAGGGGGAAAGGAACACGAAGATGACTGGCGAGGTGACCCTGCTCGGAGTGCGCCACCACGGGCCCGGCTCGGCCCGCGCGGTGGCGGCGGCGCTGACCGCCCTGCGGCCGGACGCGGTGCTGGTGGAAGGGCCCCCGGAGGCCGATCCGATCATCGCCCTGGCGGGGCGGGAGGAGATGGTGCCGCCGGTCGCGCTGCTGGCGCACGCGGTGGACGAACCGGCGCGTGCGGCGTTCTGGCCGTTCGCCGCGTTCTCACCGGAGTGGGTGGCGATCCGGCACGCGCTGGACACCGGCGTCCCGGTGCGGTTCATCGACCTGCCGGCCGCCACCGGCTTCGCACTGGACCAGGCCGATATGACGTCAAGTCACGGTGACGGCAGGGTGGTTGATCCGATCGTCCGACTGGCCGCCGCGGCCGGCCGGGCCGATTCGGAGGCCTGGTGGGAGGACGTGGTCGAGCACCAGGTCCCGGGGGAGGACCCGCTCGCCCCGTTCCACGCGGTGGCCGAGGCGATGACCGCCCTGCGGTTCGACGATCCGGTGGGGACCCCGGGTTCGCCCGGGGTCGCCCCCGCCGGGCGGCGCGAGCAGCTGCGCGAGGCGTTCATGCGCCAGCAGCTGCGCGCCGCCCGCCGGGCGGGCCACCGGCGGATCGCGGTGGTCTGCGGCGCCTGGCACGTTCCGGCGCTCTCCAAGGCCGGCGACCCGGGCAGTGCGACCGCCGACCGGGCGCTGCTGGCCGGCCTGCCGAAGAAGGCGCGGACCGAGATCACCTGGGTGCCGTGGACCCATCGCCGCCTGGCCCAGCACACCGGCTACGGCGCCGGCATCGAGTCGCCGGGCTGGTACCAGCACCTGTTCGAGAGCGCCGGGAGCCGGCCGGAGCGCGCCCTGGCCGGCTGGCTGGCCCGCGCCGCCGAGCTGCTGCGGGCCGCCGACCACCCGGTCTCCCCGGCGCAGGTGATCGAGGCGGTCCGGCTCGCCGAGACCCTGGCCGCCCTGCGCGGCCGGCCCGTCGCCGGGCTGGCCGAGACCACGGAGGCGGTGCGCGCGGTGCTCTGCGACGGTTCCGAGGTGGCGCTGGCCCTGGTGCACGACCGGCTGGTGGTGGGCGAGGCGCTCGGCACGGTGCCCGCCGACACCCCGACCGTGCCGCTGCAGCGCGACCTCACCCGGCTGCAGCGCTCGCTGCGGCTGCGACCGGAGCCCGAGGAGCGCGAACTCGTCCTGGACCTGCGCAAGGAGCTGGACGCCGGCCGCTCCCGGCTGCTGCACCGGCTCCGGCTGCTCGGCCTGGGCTGGGGCACCGAGACCACCGGTCAGGGACGGTCCACCGGCACCTTCCGGGAGAGCTGGCGGCTGCGCTGGGACCCGGAGTTCGCGGTCCGGGTGGTGGAGGCCGCCGCCTGGGGCACCACCGTGGCCGCGGCCGCCGCCGCCAAGGTGACCGAGCAGGCCGCGCGGGCCGAGCGGCTCGCCGACCTCACCCGGCTGGCCGAGCAGTGCCTGGTCGCCGCGCTGCCCGAGGCCCTGCCCGCCGTGCTGCGCGCGCTCGCCGACCGCGCCGCCCTGGACACCGACACCGCACACCTCGCCGACGCCCTGCCCGCCCTGGTCCGCGCGCTGCGCTACGGCGACGTCCGCGGCACCGACGCCCGCGCCCTGGACGGTGTGGCCAGGAGTCTGGCCGACCGGATCCGCGTCGGCCTGGCCCCCGCCTGCATCGGACTGGACGCCGAGGGCGCCACCGCCATGCGGCAGCGGATCGACGCCGTGCACACCGCCGTCGGGCTGCTCGCCGGACCCGCCGACCGGTCCGTGGCGGACCGCTGGGCCGCCGCGCTGGCCGGGCTGAGCCGGCGCGAGCCGACCGCCGGGCCCGCCACCGGCGTGCCCGGCCTGCTCCGCGGCCGCGCGGTGCGGCTGCTGCTGGACGACGGGCGACTGGACTCGGCGGCGGCCGGCCAGCGGCTGCGCCTCGCGCTGTCCCGGGCCGGCGCCCCGAGCGATGCCGCGGGCTGGGTGGAGGGCTTCCTGGCCGGCGGCGGCGCCCTGCTGCTGCACGATCCGCGGCTGCTCGCGCTGCTGGACGACTGGCTGGCCGAGGTGCCCGAGGACGCGTTCATCGAGCTGCTCCCGCTGCTGCGGCGCACCTTCGCCGGCCTGGAGACGGGTGTGCGGCGCGCCGTCGGGGCCAGGGTCGCCGCCGGTCCGCTCGGCGACGCAGCCCCGGCCCCGGCCGCCCCGCCGGTGGACGAGCGGCGTGCCGCCGCCGGCATGGCCACCGTGCTCCGGCTGCTGCGGCCCCGACCCGGTACCCCGGGCGGGCCGACCCCGCCGCCCGTCCGCCCATGGATCCCCCGGCAGAGCGACCGCCGCGCCGCCTGACCCGCCACCCACAGGAGCAGCACGTGACCATCCCCGACGACGAGCAGCGGCTGCGCCGCTGGCGGCTGGTGCTCGGCGCGGACGCGGAGAGCACGGGATGGACGCCGACCGGCCGGGACGCCGCCATCGACCGTGCCCTGGCCGCCCTCTACCGCGCGCAGCCGCCGTCCGCCGGCGAGCCCGGGGGCCGCCGCACCGCCGGCCTGGGCGGCAGCGCTCCGCAGGTGGCCCGCTGGCTGGGCGACATCCGCAGCTACTTCCCGGCCGGCGTGGTGCGGCTGCTGCAGCAGGACGCGATCACCCGGCTCGGCCTGGACCGGCTGCTGCTGGAGCCGGAGATGCTGGCCGCCGTCGAGCCGGACGTCCGGCTGGTCGCCACCCTGCTGGCGCTGAAGCAGGCGCTGCCCGAGACCACCCGCCACAGCGCCCGCCGGGTGGTGGCCGCGGTGGTGGCCGAGCTGGAGCGGCGGCTGGCCGACCGGACCAGGGCGGTGCTGACCGGCGCGCTGGACCGCAGCGCCCGCAGCAGCCGCCCGCGCCCGCGCGACATCGACTGGAACCGCACCGTTCGGGCGAACCTGAAGCACTACCTGCCCGAGCGGCGCACGGTGGTGCCCGAGCGCTTGGTCGGCTACGCCCGAGCCCGCCGGGCCGCCGGCAAGGAGGTGGTGCTCTGCGTCGACCAGTCCGGTTCGATGGCCCCCTCGGTGGTGCACGCGGCGGTGTTCGGCGCGGTGCTGGCCTCGATGCCGGCACTGGCCACGCGGCTGGTGGTGTTCGACACCTCGGTGGTCGACCTGACCGAGCACCTGGACGACCCGGTCGACCTGCTGTTCGCCACCCGGCTCGGCGGCGGCACCGACATCGACCGCGCGCTGGCGTACTGCCAGTCCAGGATCACCCGCCCGGCGGACACCGTGCTGGTGTTGATCAGCGACCTCTACGAGGGCGGTGCCCCGGACGGGATGCTGCGCCGGGTGGCCGCGCTGACCGCGGCGGGCGTGCGGGTGCTGGTGCTGCTCGCGCTCTCCGACGAGGGCGCCCCGGCCCATGACCACGGGCAGGCCGCCGCGCTGGCCGCACTCGGGGTGCGGGCCTTCGCCTGCACCCCGGACGCGTTTCCCGAGGTGATGGCCGCCGCCCTGGAAGGCCGCGCGCTCGCCGAGGGACACTCGTTGTGACGGTTCTCACCATGGACGGAACCATCCCGGGTGAAGGAGTCCCGCCCCACGGGGATAACCTGCCAGACGGACGTGACGCGCGTGTTGATTGACGTGTGCGCCCGTGGCTGTGTGGGCCGCAAGGCCGTATCTCTGCGTACCCGCATTGCCCCGACGACCCGCAGCGAAGATCCTGCCGTGGCACGCTCGTAGAGACACAATCCGCGACCACGAACAAGGACGAACACACGTGGACCTGTTCGAGTACCAGGCGAGGGACCTCTTCGCCAAGCACGGCGTGCCCGTGCTGGACGGCGAGGTCATCGAGAAGGCCGAGGACGCTGCCGCGATCGCCGAGCGCTTCGGCGGCCGCGCCGTCGTCAAGGCTCAGGTGAAGGTCGGTGGCCGTGGCAAGGCCGGTGGCGTCAAGCTCGCCGCCGACCCGGCCGACGCCGTCGCCAAGGCCGGGGCGATCCTCGGTATGGACATCAAGGGCCACACCGTCCACAAGGTGATGCTGGCCCAGACCGCGGACATCAAGGAGGAGTACTACGTCTCCTTCCTGCTGGACCGCGCCAACCGCACCTTCCTGGCGATGGCCAGCAAGGAGGGCGGCGTCGAGATCGAGGTCGTCGCGGAGGAGAACCCCGAGGCGCTCGCCAAGATCGCCGTCGACGCCAACGAGGGCTGCACCGAGGCCAAGGCCCGCGAGATCGTGGCGGCCGCCAAGTTCCCGGCCGAGATCGCGGACCAGGTCGTCAACGTCCTGCAGAAGCTGTGGACCGTCTTCATCAAGGAGGACGCCACCCTCGTCGAGGTCAACCCGCTGGTCAAGACCGGTGACGGCACGATCATCGCGCTCGACGGCAAGGTCTCGCTGGACGAGAACGCCGACTTCCGCCAGCCGGAGCACGAGGCGCTGGTCGACCACGCCGCGGCCAACCCGCTGGAGGCCGCCGCCAAGGCCAAGGGCCTCAACTACGTCAAGCTGGACGGCGAGGTCGGCATCATCGGCAACGGCGCCGGTCTCGTGATGAGCACCCTGGACGTCGTCGCCTACGCCGGTGAGAACCACGGTGGCGTCAAGCCGGCCAACTTCCTCGACATCGGTGGCGGCGCCTCCGCCGAGGTGATGGCCAACGGCCTGGAGATCATCCTGGGCGACGCCGACGTCAAGTCGGTCTTCGTCAACGTCTTCGGTGGCATCACCGCCTGTGACGCGGTCGCCAACGGCATCGTGCAGGCCCTGGAGCTCCTGGAGAGCAAGGGCGAGGCCGTCACCAAGCCGCTGGTCGTCCGCCTGGACGGCAACAACGCGGAGCTGGGTCGCAAGATCCTGACCGACCGCAACCACCCGCTGGTGCAGCAGGTGGACACCATGGACGGCGCCGCCGACCGCGCCGCCGAGCTGGCCAACGCGAAGTAAGGAAGGGTACTTACACCATGGCTATCTTCCTTACCGAGGACAGCAAGGTCATCGTCCAGGGCATGACCGGCTCCGAGGGCATGAAGCACACCCGCCGCATGCTCGCCTCCGGCACCAAGATCGTGGGTGGCGTCAACCCGCGCAAGGCCGGCACCACCGTTGACGTGGACGGCACCGAGGTGCCGGTGTTCGGCACCGTCGCCGAGGCCATCGAGAAGACCGGTGCCGACGTCACCGTCATCTTCGTGCCGCCGGCGTTCACCAAGAGCGCCGTGGTCGAGGCGATCGACGCCGAGATCCCGCTCGCCGTGGTGATCACCGAGGGCGTCCCGGTGCACGACTCGGCCTCGTTCTGGGCCTACGCCGGTGAGAAGGGCAACAAGACCCAGATCATCGGCCCGAACTGCCCCGGCCTGATCTCCCCGGAGAAGTCGAACGCGGGCATCATCCCGGCCGACATCACCAAGTCGGGCCCGATCGGCCTGGTCTCCAAGTCCGGCACGCTGACCTACCAGCTGATGTACGAGCTGCGTGACCTGGGCTTCTCGTCCGCCGTCGGCATCGGTGGCGACCCGGTCATCGGCACCACCCACATCGACGCGCTGCGCGCGTTCGAGGCCGACCCCGAGACCAAGCTGATCGTGATGATCGGTGAGATCGGCGGCGACGCCGAGGAGCGGGCCGCGGCCTTCATCAAGGCGAACGTGACCAAGCCGGTCGTCGGCTACGTCGCGGGCTTCACCGCCCCCGAGGGCAAGACCATGGGCCACGCCGGCGCCATCGTCTCCGGCTCCTCGGGCACCGCGGCCGCCAAGAAGGAGGCCCTGGAGGCCGCGGGCGTGGCGGTCGGCAAGACCCCGTCCGAGACCGCGCGCCTGGCGCGTGAGCTCTACGGCAAGCTCGCCGGCTGACGTCACCAGCTGACGCACCACCAGTGCGCCCCGGACCGGATCACCGGTCCGGGGCGCACTGCTGTCCGGGGCCGGACGGATCCTTGACGGATCATCGGACCAACCGGGACACGACGGCCGGTGCACGGGCTGCCACGGGTGCCGGGTGGACCATGACGGCATGACGCAGCTACTGACGGAACGTCGGCTACGTGCCCGGCCGGGCGGCGGGCCGGCCGCGGCCGGAGCCACGGCGGCGCTGCTCGGACTCGCCGCCACCGGCGTTCCGGTGCTGTGCTGCTGGCTGCTCTCGGCTCCGCCGCAGGACGGCGTCCTGGACGCGGCGCGGCTGGCCGGCGCGGTCTGGCTGCTCGCCCACGGTGGGCCGCTGCTCCGGGAACCGGGCGGCGCACCGCTCTCGATCACCCCGCTGGCGCTCACCGCGGCCTGCGTGCTGCTGATCGCCCGGGCCGGTGCGCGGGCCGCCGCCCAGGCGCCGCCCGGCCGCATCCCGGCCGCCTGCGGTGCGCTCTGCGCCGGCTACCTGGCGGTCGCGCTGCCGGTCGCGCTCGGCTGCCGCGGCGCCGGGGCGCTGCGTGCCCAGCCGCTGCCCGATCTGCTGGCCGCCGCCGCGCTCGTCTGGTCGGCGGCCTGCCTGGGCGCCCGCGGCGGGCCCGCCTGGTGGCGGGCGGTCCGGTCGCGGCTGGTGGGCTGGCTGGGGCGCCGGCCGCTGGCACCTCGGCCGGCGGCGGTCCAGCAGGAGTCGGAGGGGTCGGAGGAGGCCGAGGAGGCTGAGGAGCCGCCGCAGCGGTTGCCGGCCTGGCTGCGGCGGTGCTGCCGCCCGCTGCCGGCGGGGGTGGTGCTGCCGACGGTCGGCGCCGGGCTGCTGGTGCTGCTGGCCGGCGGTGTGCTGCTGCTGGCCGTCGCCGCCGCGCTGCGCCCGGTCGCCATCGAGGTGGTGGTGCGCGAGGTGGCCGCGGGCAGCCTCGCGGGGCAGCTGGAACTGCTGCTCTGCTGCCTGCTGGTGCTGCCCAACGCGGCGCTCTGGGCGGTCGGCTACGCGCTCGGCCCGGGCTTCTGGCTGGGCGGCGACAGCCTGGTGGCCGCCGGCCGCGCACACCTCGGCGCGGTGCCCGACTTCCCGCTGCTGGTGCTGGCCCCGGAGGCCGGCTCCGCCTGGCAGCACCTGGCCCAGGTGGTGCCGGTGCTGGCCGCCCTGACGGTGGCGGCGCTGCTGGGGCGGGCGGCCGCGGCAGCCGGGACGGCGCCGGCGGACGGCGCCGGCGTCACTGACGTGGACGCGGACGGGCCGTGGACGAACGCCGCGACGGCCCGCACCGCGGCGGCGGTCGCGCTGCTGCTGGCCGCGGCGGTGACGGTGACCGGCTGGCTGGCCGGCGGCGCGCTGGGCGCCGGGCGGATGGCGCGGCTCGGCCCGGCCGCCGCCTGCGGCCCGGCCGCCGCCGCGTGGTGCCTGCTGCTCGCCGTCCCGGGGGCGCTGGCGGTGCGCTGGTGGTCGCTGCGCCGGGCCAGCGCGGGGGAGGCGGACGGTGAGTGGGCGACGGCGGGGCGGTGACCGGATGCCGCGCCCGACTGGCGCCGGGTCAGTTCTGCTGGTTGGTCGCGGTCACCAGCCAGGCCGGGGCCAGGTTGTCGCAGCTCTGCGAGGCCTGCACGGTGAGCGCGTCGTTCACGCAGGTGTAGTAGGGCTGGTAGGCCAGCTGCAGCAGGAAGGAGCCCAGCACCAGGGCCACCGCCACACCGCCGGTGAGCAGGCCGCCGAGGGCGGCGGGCACCTGCGGGCGGCTGCGCTGGGCGTAGGGCCAGCCGGCCGGGGGAGTGGCGGGCGGGTTGCCCGGCTCGGTGGCGGCCGGCGCCTTGGTGCCCGCCCGGAGCGCGCTGACGCCCCAGTAGAGCGCCAGTGCCCCGAACAGCAGGGCCAGCTCCTGCAGGCCGTAGAGGCCGCTGAACAGCGCCGCCATGCCGCTGGTCAGCGCGTAACGGGCGCGCCGGTGCACCGGGTCGGTCGGGTCGAACTTCGGCTGCGGCGGCCCCTGCGGCGGGGTCGGCCAGCCGGGACCGCCGCCGCCCTGCCAGTTGGGGCTCCACGGGTGCGGCGGCGGCACCGGCGGGCGGCCCTGCCCGGTGCCGGGCTCGCCGCCCGGCTGCTCCCCGCCGGCCTCGCCGTCACCGTCGGCCCGACCGCCCGCGGCGTTGCCCGCCTGCTGCGGGAGACGCGGCTGCCACGGCTGCTCCGGGGCATCCTGGGGCGGCGGCGCGAAGGGGTTGCGCTCGTCGCTGCTGTTGCCGCTGCTCATGTCGGTCCGAGTCCTCATCGTCGGGGGGCGTCACCGCCCGTCTGGTGGCCCCCGCGCGCGGGCGCCGCGACCCATGATCCCGCAGCCGTCGACACACGTGCGGTCGGCCTGCCGTTGGCCGGGGTCGGGCCCGGGCGCCGGGGCGCTCGGAGCGGTAGAACGAGCCGGGCGGGATCCGCCCCCGGCCTTCGGCCGGGGAGACCCCCAGTGGAGCTGCTGCCGTCTACGCGCGTCAAGCAAATCCCAGGTACAGCCCGCGTTCAACCAGCCGTTATCGTGGTGACGGTCAGCAGCTCACCCAGGTTCCCGGGACTCGCAGCGCAGCGTCCGTACCCGGCAGCCTCCCCCCAGCCTTGGGCCGGGGGACCCCCAACGACCGCCGACTCTCGCCTGTCCGTAGTGGCCCCACCACCGGGTGGATGTACCAGCGGACGGCACCCGACATACGGAGACCCGCGCCCGTGGCCGCCGCATCCTCGCTCGTCTTTCCGCCCCCGTCCGGCCGTCCGGCCCGGCTGGTCGTCCTGGTGTCCGGGTCGGGGACCAATCTGCAGGCCCTGATCGAGGCCGTGGCCGATCCGGCGTACGGCGCCGAGATCGTGGCGGTGGGCGCCGACCGGGAGTCGATCGCCGGCCTGGAGCGCGCCGAGCGGGCGGGCATCCCCACCTTCGTCCACCGGGTCAAGGACTTCACGGACCGGGCCGACTGGGACGCCGCGCTGACCGCCTCCGTCGCCGAGCGGCAGCCGGACCTGGTGGTCACGGCCGGCTTCATGAAGCTCCTCGGGCCGCGGTTCATCGGCGCCTTCGGCGGCCGGATCGTCAACACCCACCCCGCCCTGCTGCCCGCCTTCCCCGGCGCCCACGGCGTCACCGACGCCCTCGCCTACGGGGTCAAGGTCACCGGCTGCACCGTCCACCTGGTCGACGCCGGCGTGGACACCGGGCCGATCATCGCGCAGGGCGTCGTCGAGGTGCTCGATGCCGACCACGCCGATGGCGGCGAAGCGCTGCACGAGCGCATCAAGACCGTCGAGCGCCAGTTGCTCGTCGACGTCGTGGGCCGCCTGGCCCGCGAAGGTCACCGCATCGAAGACCGAAAGGTACGGATCCCGGCATGAGCGCCGCTCCCAACGCCACCCCTCCCGTCTCCGAGAACGTCCGCCCGATCCGTCGCGCCCTGATCAGCGTGTACGACAAGACCGGGCTGGAGGAGCTGGCCCAGGGCCTGCACGCCGCCGGGGTGGCGATCGTCTCCACCGGCTCCACGGCCGGCCGGATCGCCGCCGCCGGGGTGCCGGTGACCGAGGTCTCCGAGCTGACCGGGTTCCCGGAGTGCCTGGACGGCCGGGTCAAGACCCTGCACCCGCGGGTGCACGCCGGGATCCTCGCCGACCTGCGCCTGGAGTCGCACCGCGCGCAGCTGGCCGAGCTCGGCGTCGAGGCGTTCGACCTGGTGGCGGTGAACCTCTACCCGTTCACCGCCACCGTGGCCTCCGGCGCCACCCCGGACGAGTGCGTGGAGCAGATCGACATCGGCGGCCCGTCGATGGTCCGCGCCGCCGCCAAGAACCACCCGTCGGTGGCCGTGGTGGTCGACCCGGCCCGCTACTCGGACGTGCTGAAGGCGGTCAACGAGGGCGGCTTCGACCTGCTGACCCGCAAGCGCCTGGCGGCCGCCGCCTTCGCCCACACCGCCGCCTACGACGTCGCGGTGGCCCAGTGGTTCGAGACCTCCGGCTACACCGAGTCGGAAGAGGCGTTCCCGGCCTTCCTCGGCGCCACCTGGGAGCGCGGCAACGTGCTGCGCTACGGCGAGAACCCGCACCAGCAGGCCGCGCTCTACCTGGACGGCACCGGTGGCCTGGCCGGCGCCGAGCAGCTGCACGGCAAGGAGATGTCCTACAACAACTACATGGACACCGACGCCGCCCGCCGGGCCGCGTACGACCACGCCGAGCCGGCCGTCGCCATCATCAAGCACGCCAACCCGTGCGGCATCGCCACCGGCCAGGACGTCGTCGAGGCGCACCGCAAGGCGCACGAGTGCGACCCGGTGTCGGCCTACGGCGGTGTGATCGCGGTCAACCGCCCGGTCACCGCCGCGCTGGCCGAGCAGATCGCCCCGATCTTCACCGAGGTGCTGGTCGCCCCCGACTACGAGGACGGCGCCCTCGAGGTGCTGACCAAGAAGAAGAACCTGCGCATCCTGCGCGCCCCCCAGGCGCCCTGCGAGCGGCTGGAGGCCCGCCGGATCAGCGGCGGTCTGCTGCTGCAGCAGGTCGACCGGGTGGACGCCCCCGGTGACGACCCGTCGACCTGGACGCTGGCCACCGGCGAGGCGCTGAGCGAGGCCGAGCTGGCCGAGCTGGCGTTCGCCTGGCGGGCCTGCCGGTCCGTCAAGTCCAACGCGATCCTGCTGGCCAAGGACGGCGCCTCGGTGGGCGTCGGCATGGGCCAGGTCAACCGGGTGGACTCCTGCAAGCTCGCGGTGGAGCGGGCCGGGGAGCGGGCCGCCGGGGCGTACGCGGCGTCGGACGCCTTCTTCCCGTTCCCGGACGGCCCGGAGGTCCTGATCGCCGCCGGCGTCAAGGCCATCGTGCAGCCGGGCGGTTCGATCCGTGACGAGCTGGTGGTCGAGGCGGCCAAGGCGGCCGGCGTGACCATGTACTTCACCGGGACCCGGCACTTCTTCCACTGACCGCCAGCAGAGCTGACGAAGGGCCGTGGGATCACCGGATCCCACGGCCCTTCGGTCTGAACTGCCGCCCGGTTACTGGACCTTGACGACCACGCTCTTGACGATCTTGTCAGCGAAGGTCTGCCGCTTCTCGTCCCACAGCGGCCACAGGTAGCCGACGAAGCAGGCGATGGTGTCCAGGATGTGCAGAAGGCGGCGGCCTATGCCCAGGCCGGCGCCGAGCAGGCTGCCGTCGGCGAGCTGCACGGTGCGCAGCCCGACCACCATCTTGCCCGGCGTCTGGGCGCGGGTGCCCTCCAGCACGCCGAAGACGATCAGGACGATCAACTCGACCACGTAGCCGAGGCCTTGACTGGCCAGGCTGGCGATTCCCGCCACGACGGCGGTGATGACGAAGTCGATCAGCCCGGAGGCGAACCGCAGCGGCCAACCGGCCAGCACCGGGGCCGGCGGCTGCGGGGTGTAGGCGTAGTTCGGGTCGAGGTTCGGCTGGTACGGGTTGCTCATGGTGTTCCCCTGCACATGAACGGATGGATGGTGCGGAAGGCCGGCTGCCGGAGGCCCGGCTGCCGGAGGCGCTGAGCGCGACTAGGCGCGGATCACCAGGCTGCTGGTGACCTTGTCGGCGAAGCACTGGCTCTTGTCGTCCCAGAGCGGCCAGAAGTAGCCCAGGCCGCACAGGAAGTTGTCCAGGAAGTGCGCGAGCTTGCGGACGAACGCCATGCCGAAGCCCAGCGGGCGCCCGTCGTGCTCGCGGACCAGGCGGATGCCGACCGTCTTCTTGCCCAGGGTCTGGCCGGTGCTGCCCTCGTTGACCAGCTGCCAGATGCCCAGGGCGAGGCTGATCAGCGCGCAGATGGCCAGCACGGCCAGGCCGCCGCTGCTGGGCACGCTGCTGGAGGTGCCGGCTATGCAGTCGCTCGGAAGGGCGTCCGGGGGGCAGTAGCCCGGGGTGGTCACGGTCGTCGCCGTCACCTGGGACACCACGAAACCGATGCCGACCGGCAGTCCGATGATCAGGGCGTCGATGAACCAGCCGCCCACCCGGGAGCCCCAGTTGGCCAACACCGGCGGCGGCACCGGCGCGTAGCCGTACGCGGGCTGCGGCTGCGCGTAGCCGTAGGGCGGCATCGCCTGCTGCTGCGGGTAGCCGTAACCCGGAGGCTGGTCGTACGGGCTCTGCTGCGGCATGCCGTAAGGCTGCTGCGGCTGGCCGTAGGGGTTGTTGGGGCCGGGCGGGTAGGACACGGGAAAGCCTCCGGGCGGACGTGCACTTCGGTGGTACGGGGACGGGTGGGACAGCGGGTGAGACTAGCGGAGCGTCATGACAGGTGGACGCCCAGGCGATTGAGCTGCCAGACCCAGGCGACGGCCAGGGCTGCGGCGATCACCGCCGAGCGCCGACGGTTCGTCAGCGACCACCAGCGGGCGCCGGTGCCGAGCGGGGCCGTGAGCAGGCCGAGCACCGCGATCACGGTGACCGGATTGGCCGTCAGGGCGGCCGCCCAGTGTGCGTGGCCGGCCTCGATGAAGACCGTGGTGCTGCCGCAGACCGGGCACGGGATCCCCGTGAAGCGGCGCAGCGGGCAGAGCACCCCGGGGTCGTGCACGTCGTGCAGGACTGCGACCCCGGCGGCCGCCGCCGCGGCCAGCAGGCAGCGCAGCGCGGTGTGGGCGAGACGGGTGCGGAGCGGCCCGGGCGCGGACCGGGCGGTCTGGGCCGGCGCGGTCACGGGCTGTGCTGATGGTGCGGATTGCTCACGGTCTCTTCCCCCTGACTGGTGCTCGCGCCTATGGTCGATCGCGTGATGTGCGGTGTCCAGCACATTGACGGGGTCCGCACGCAACTGTGGCGCAACCGCAATCGGATCAACACGTTCCGTTTCAATTCGGGCTTATGCTACGCGCGTGGATCCGGAGGAGCACCGCCGATCCGGGAGGATGGGGACATGACTGCCCAGACTCTCGACGGCCAGGCCAGCGCAGCAGGGAACAGCACATGAGCGCGGTACGAACGAGCAGGTCCACCCGCCGACGGCCCTCCACCACCACCGGGACGCTCCCGCCGGAGGGTTCCCGCGCGGCCCTCGACCGCGGCCACCCGCTGCCGATCCGCCAGTGGCCGATAACGCTGGTGACCGGCGTGGTCGGCGCCGGCCTGCTGGTCACCTGGGCGTCGGACTTCCGCTACGGCCTGCTGGTGGTCGGCGCCGGGTTCCTGCTCGGCGCGCTGCTGCGGCTGACGCGGCCGGAGGTCGGCCTGCTCGCGGTGCGCAGCCGGTTCACCGATGTGGCGGTGCTGCTCTTCTTCGGCCTGGTGATCGTGCTGCTGGCCCTGATGGCCCCCCAGGACCCGTGGCTGCGGCTGCCCGCGCTGGACGACCTCGGCCGCTGGATCGGCAGCAAGCACTGACACCGGCGGCGCGGCGGGGCCGAACGACCCGTCGTCACGAACGGCGCGTTGTGACGCACCAGCCACGCCGCCAAGCACCGCCGTCGGCCGCCCTTGCGATAACCTGACGCCGGTTCTCTCGATGTCGAGAGAAAACATCCTCGGCTCCAGCGCGCCGACGTGCCTGGGGCATGCCAGCGATCCTGGAGAAGGAAACCATGACTCGCACCCCCGTCAACGTCACCGTCACCGGCGCGGCCGGCCAGATCGGCTACGCGCTGCTGTTCCGCATCGCCTCGGGCCACCTGCTCGGTGCTGACGTGCCGGTGAACCTGCGCCTGCTGGAGATCACGCCGGCGCTCAAGGCCGCCGAGGGCGTCGCGATGGAGCTGGACGACTGCGCCTTCCCGCTGCTGCGCGACATCACCATCACCGACCAGCTGAACACCGCCTTCGACGGCACCAACGTCGCCCTGCTGGTCGGCGCCCGCCCGCGCACCGCCGGCATGGAGCGCGGCGACCTGCTCGCGGCCAACGGCGGCATCTTCGGCCCGCAGGGCAAGGCCATCAACGACAACGCCGCGGACGACATCAAGGTCCTGGTGGTCGGCAACCCGGCCAACACCAACGCCCTGATCGCCCAGCGCAACGCCCCCGACGTGCCGGCCGAGCGCTTCACCGCGATGACCCGCCTGGACCACAACCGCGCCGTCGCCCAGCTGGCCAAGAAGGCCGGCGTGACCGTCGACGAGGTCAAGAAGGTCACCATCTGGGGCAACCACTCCGCCACCCAGTACCCGGACGTGTTCCACGCCGAGATCGGCGGCAAGAACGGCTTCGAGGCCGTCGGCTCGGACCAGGCCTGGCTCGAGGACTTCTTCATCCCGAAGGTCGCCAAGCGCGGCGCCGAGATCATCGAGGTCCGCGGCGCCTCGTCGGCCGCCTCGGCCGCCAACGCCGCCATCGACCACGTCCACACCTGGGTCAACGGCACCGCCGAGGGCAACTGGACGTCGATGGGCATCGTCTCCGACGGCTCCTACGGCGTGCCGGAGGGCATCATCTCGTCCTTCCCCGTCACCACCAAGGACGGCAAGTTCGAGATCGTCCAGGGCCTGGAGATCTCCGACTTCTCCCGCGCGAAGATCGACGCCTCGGTCGCCGAGCTGGTCGCCGAGCGCGACGAGGTCGCCAAGCTCGGCCTGATCTGAGCCGACGCCTGAGCCCGAGGGCCCGGCGCTCCACCGCGGAGCGCCGGGCCCTCGGCGTTCGCACCGGGCCGTTTACACTGGCCGACCGTGAACGAAACCCTCCAGGACGCGGCTCTCGTCCTGGTCTTCATCCTGCTGGGCGGCCTCTTCAACATCGCCGAGATCTCGCTGATCTCGCTGCGCGAGGGGCAGATCCGCACCCTGGCCGAACGCGGCACCAAGCGTGCCTCGCGAGCCGCCCACCTGGCCGCCGACCCCAACCGCTTCCTGGCCGCGGTGCAGGTCGGGGTGACCTGCATGGGGTTCCTGTCGGCCGCCTTCGGTGCCGACACGCTGGCCGGCAAGCTCTCCCCGGTGTTCGTTCGGATGGGCCTGTCCAAGGGGGTCGCCGACGCGGTGGCGCTGGTCGGACTGACCTTGCTGATCTCCTACATCTCGCTGGTGCTGGGCGAGTTGACGCCCAAGCGGATCGGCCTGCAGCGCGCCGAGTCGATCGCGCTGCTGGCCGCGCCGGTGGTCGACGTGATGTCGGTGGTGCTGCGGCCGGTGATCTGGCTGCTCGGCCGCTCCACCAACCTGATGGTCCGGCTGCTCGGCGGCGACCCCAAGGCCGGGCGCGGCAGCATGAGTTCCGAGGAACTGCGCGGGCTGGTCGCGGCCAACACCGAACTGGGCAGCGACGAACGGGCGTTGATCGCCGACGTGTTCGCGGCCGGGGAGCGCCAGCTGCGCGAGGTGATGGTGCCGCGCACCGAGGTGACCTTCCTCGACGCCGACCAGCCGCTCACCGAGGTCCGGGAGGAGACCAGCACCTCGCCGCACTCCCGCTACCCGGTGGTGGACGGCTCCTACGACTCGGTGGTCGGCTTCGTGCACGTCCGCGACCTGTACCGGGCGCGCGGCGAACAGGCCCTGCGGGTGCGCGAGATCGCCCGCCCGGTGAAGCTGCTGCCGGCCACCAAGAAGGTGCTGGAGGCGATGAGCGAGATGCGCCGGGAGGGCCACCACCTGGCGATCGTGGTCGACGAGTACGGCGGCACCGCCGGGATCGTCACCCTGGAGGACCTGGTGGAGGAGGTGATCGGGGAGATCCGGGACGAGTACGACGCCCAGGAGACCACCGCCACCCGGCGCCTCGCCGGCGGCGGCATGGAGGTCAACGGCCTGCTCAACCTCCCCGACTTCGCCGAGGAGACCGGGGTCACCCTGCCCGAGGGCCCGTACGAGACGGTGGCCGGCTTCGTGGTCGCGGAGCTGGGCGCGCTGCCGGAGCTCGGCGACGTGGTGCGCACCTCGGACGGCCTGCTGCTCACCGTGGCCGGGCTCGACGGCCGGCGGATCGACCGGATCCGGGTCACCGCGCCACCCGCGCCGCAGCCGCCCGCCGAGGGATCGGCCGAGACCGGGTCCTGACTGTCACCGGAAGCTGGAACAATGGGGGCCATGGTCAACGACGCGCGCATCACCGAGGAGAAGGCTCGCCCCCGGGTGCTCTCCGGCATCCAGCCCACCTCCGGCTCCTTCCACCTGGGCAACTACCTCGGCGCGGTGCGTCAGTGGGTGGACCTCCAGAAGGACAACGACGCCTTCTACATGGTCGTCGACCTGCATGCGATCACCGTCCCGCAGGACCCGGCCGCCCTGCGCGAGAACAGCCGGGTCTCGGTCGCCCAGCTGCTCGGGGCCGGCGTCGACCCGGAGCACTGCACCCTCTTCCTCCAGTCGCACGTGCCCGAGCACGCCGAGCTCGCCTGGGTGATGAACTGCCTCACCGGCTTCGGCGAGGCCGCCCGGATGACCCAGTTCAAGGACAAGTCCGCCCGGCAGGGCAGCGACAGCACCACGGTGGGCCTGTTCACCTACCCGGTCCTGATGGTCGCGGACGTGCTGCTCTACCAGGCCGACGCGGTGCCGGTCGGCGAGGACCAGCGCCAGCACCTTGAGCTCACCCGGGACTTGGCCGAGCGCTTCAACACCCGATTCCAGCCGACCTTCACCATCCCGAAGCCGTACATCCTCCAGGAGACGGCGAAGATCATGGACCTGCAGGACCCGACCGCCAAGATGAGCAAGTCGGCGGCCTCCCCCAAGGGCCTGGTCAGCCTGCTGGACGACCCCAAGCTCAGCGCCAAGAAGTTCAAGAGCGCGGTCACCGACACCGACACGGTGGTCTCCTACGACGAGGAGAAGAAGGCGGGCGTCTCCAACCTGCTGCGGATCCACTCGGCGCTCAGCGGCCAGAGCATCGAGCAGCTGGTGGCGCACTTCGAGGGCAAGATGTACGGCGCGCTCAAGACCGAGCTGGCCGAGCTGTTCACCGAGTGGGTCGGCCCGTTCCAGCAGCGCACCCGCGAGTTCCTGGACGACCCGGCCGAGCTGGACCGGGTGCTCGCGGTCGGCGCCGCCAAGGCCCGCGAGGTCGCCTCGGTGACGCTGGAGACGGTCTACGACCGCATTGGCTTCGTGCCCGCCGCGAAGCGTTAATGGGGGAGCCTGGGCTGATGGCGTCGCTCGGGCCCACCGGCGGCATCGGCCGGCCACCGGCCGGCGCCGCCGGTTCCGCACTGACCATCGGGGTGGCGGTCACCGTTCCGGAGCCGTTCGGCTCCGCGATCCAGGACGCCCGCGCCGGTCATGGCGATCCGCAGGCCCGGGCGATACCCACCCATGTCACGCTGCTGCCGCCGACCGAGGTGGCCGCCGAGCGGCTGCCCGAGGTGCGTGCGCACCTGGCGGCGGTGGCAGCGGCGCGGCGGCCGTTCCGCATGCTGCTGCACGGCAGTGACACCTTCCGCCCGGTTTCCCCGGTGGTCTTCATCCGGGTGGAGGAGGGCTCGCAGGAGTGCCGGGAGCTGGAGGCGGCGATCCGCTCCGGCCCGCTGGCCCGGGAGCTGGCCTTTCCCTACCACCCGCACGTGACGGTCGCGCACAACCTGCCGGACTTGGTGCTCGACCAGGCGCTCGCCGACGCCCGCAGTTTCCACGCGGCCTTCACGGTGCCGGGCTTCACGCTCTCCCGGTTCGGCGCGGACGAGGTCTGGCGGCCCTGGCACGGATACGCCTTTAGCGGACACTGAATAGTTGCGCTATTCTGTGAATGACGATTCCCAGGGTTCTCCCAGGTTTCCTGAGGCCATAAACTTTCATTACTTACTCATTCACTCCGCCGTGTGCTGAACGTTATACTCGGGCCTCAATGGCTACGGGGGGTCTTAGGCCAGAATGCACACCGTCCTGGAGAGATGATGCGCTGTCCCCGTACGGCCCAGCAGCTGATGCGCGCTGTGGCCCGCCGGGCTCGTCGGGTCGGTTTGCTACCGACCGTAATCGTGCCCAGGCAGCGGACTGCCGAGGAGCCGGTGGCTCCGGTACAGCCGGAGCCGGTGCCCGAACCTGAACCCGAGCCCGAGCCCGAGCCGGTGCCGCCCACTCCCGAGGAGCTGCGCGCCGCCCGGGAGGAGCAGCTGCTCCAGGCCTCGCCCCAACTGGTGCGCGCGGACGGCCGGTTGGCCGAGGTGCGGGACGATCTGCTCTCCGGGGACGCCTATCTGCACAACTTCACCGAGGTCGCGAGGCTGCTGACCGGGGCCGGCGTGCGGTTCGCACCGCTCGGCGGCCAGTGGACCCGCCAGTGGGTGGCGATCGCGCCGGGCCAGCGGGAGGCGGTGCTGACCGCGTGCGCCGAGGCGTTCGAGGGGCTGCCGGTCTACGCGGACCTGCTGGGCCATGATGTGACGCTCGGTTCGGTGCTGGCCGAAGAGCTGCCGGCCGCCGTCGCCGCCCTGGAGTGGCCCGACGGGCTGCCGGGGGAGCCGTCCGACCGGCAGTCCGACGAGCCGTCGGACGATCAGTCTGCCGCAGACGCCGCCGCCGAGACCGCCGCCGAGGAGACCGATGAGACCCCGGTCGACGAGCCGGCCGAGCCCCGCGTGCGGGTCAAGGGGGTGCGGATCTACCGGCCGGTGACGACCAGTGGCAAGACCCTGCTCTACGGCCCCGAGCACGGCTGCGACCTGGACTTCTGGGACGCCGGCGGCGACCACGGCGCGGTCGCCGCGATCCACGAGCCGCCGTTCGGCTGGTGGGTGCCCTCGCTGGAGGCCGACGCCGTGGCGCGGATCGGCGGCAGCGACTACCCGGTGCCGCAGGCCTTCGTCCAGCCGCGGTTGGACGACGTCACCTTCCCGGTGGACGCCGTGATCACCTGGGTCGACGACAACGACCCGGCCTGGCGGGAGCGCCGGGCCGAGCGGCTGGCCGCGATGTCCGCCCGCCCGGCCACCGGGGACGGTGCCGAACGCTTCCGCAACCGGGACGAGTTGCGCTACTGTCTGCGATCGATCGCGATGTACGCGCCGTGGATTCGCCGTGTGTACCTCGTGACGGACGGCCAGTGTCCCGACTGGTTGGCGACCGAGCACCCGGGCGTCACCGTGGTGGCACATCGTCAGCTGTTCGCCGATGCGACAATATTGCCGGTATTCAACTCGCATGCCATCGAGACCCAACTGCACCAAATTCCGGACCTTGCCGAACATTTCCTCTATTTCAACGACGACATGTTCCTCGGCCGACCGGTCCAGCCCGAACAGTTCTTCCAGGGCAATGGCGTTCCGCTGGTCAACCTCGACTCACGCGTGATCCCGCCCGGCCCGGTGGCGGCGGACGACGACGAGTACGTCGCGCCGCAGAAGAACACCCGGGCGCTGATCCGGCGCGAGCACGGCCGCGAGACCAGCCGGGTGCTCAGCCACACTCCGTACCCGATGACCCGTTCGCTGCTGGCCGAGTGCGCCGAGGTCTTCGCGGCCGAGCTGACCGCCACCGCCCGCTCGCCGTTCCGCTCCCGCTCGGACGTCGCGCCGATCACCCTGGCGGTCGGCCACGGCTACCTGACCGGCCGGATCGCCTGGGGCCGGCTCGGCCACCGCTACCTGGACGTCGACCGGTACGCGGAGCTGGAGCAGCTCCCGGAGCTGCTGCAGTGGCGGGACACGGACAGCTTCTGCCTCAACGACGGTGATCTGGACGGGGTGCCGCCGGCCGAGCAGGACCGGCAGGTCACCGTGTTCCTGCAGGACTACTTCCCGGTGAGCGGGCCGCTGGAGCGCACTCCGCCGGTGCCGGCCGCGCGCGCCCCGCTGGCCGCGGCTGAGCCCGCTTCGGAGCAGGAGGCTTCGGAGGAGCAAGCCTCGGAGGAGCATGCTGTGGCCGAGCCGGCCGACTCGGAGCACCAGACGGTCTGACCCGCCGACCGCAGCAGAAAGCCTGTGGGGCCCGCACACTGCGGGCCCCACAGGCTTTCTGGCGACCGGGGTCAGCCGAGCAGGCCGTCCACCACCCGGGCGGCGGCGTGGCCGTCGTCCAGGTCGCAGTACTCGGACCGGAACCGCTCATAGGCCTCGCGGTACTCCCGGGCCACCTCGTCGACCCGGCCCAGCGCCCCCACCAGCTCCTGAGAGGTGCGCAGCAGCGGACCCGGCGCATCCTCGGTGAAGTCGAAGGTGAAGCCGCACAGGTTGTCCCGGTAGTGCTCCAGGTCGTAGGTGAAGAACAGCACCGGCCGGCCGGTGTTCATGAAGTCGAAGACCGAGGCCGAGTAGTCGGTCACCAGCACATCGGCGATCAGCAGCAGGTCGGCCATGTCCGGGTAGCGCGAGACGTCCCAGACGTAGCCGTTGCCGGCGTCCGGCACCGGGCCGAAGCAGTTGTGGTGCGGGCGGACCAGCAGCACCTGGTCCTCGCCGAGCGCCTCCCGGGCCGCGGCGACGTCCACGCGCAGGTCGACCTGGTAGCCGCCCTGCGGGCGCTTGCGGTCCTCCCGGAAGGTCGGCGCGTACAGCACCACCTTCTTGCCCTCCGGCAGGCCGAGCCGGCGGCGCACCTCGGCGGCCCGCTTCTCCCGGTCGGGGGAGAACAGGATGTCGTTGTGCGGGTAGCCGGTCTCCAGCAGCTCGCCCTTGAAATCGAAGGCGCGGCGCAGCACCGGGGAGGCGAACGAGGAGCCCGAGACGAGCTTGGTCCAGTTCGGCACCTCGCGGTCCAGGTGCTTCAGGTAGTTGCTGTCGATGAACCAGATCTTCTCGAAGTCGTGGCCGATCCGCTTCAGCGGGCTGCCCACCCAGGTCTGGAGTATCACCTGGCCGGGCCGGCTCTTCATGAAGTCGGGCAGCTGGGCGCTGGTGACGATGTACTTGGCGGTGGCCATCGCCTCGAACCACTCGGGGCTCCACTGCCGCAGCGCGCGGGCGCTCTGCGGCAGCTCGGTCTGGCCGTCGTCCACCGTCCACAGGTGCTCCAGCGGCAGGCCGCGGCGGACCAGCTCCTCGTGGATGGCGCGCGGCGAGCCCGCGTACTGACCGCCGCCCGCCACGTTGTAGAGCACCGCGTCGCGCAGCGGCTTCTGCTGGGCGGCGGGGTAGATCTCCTTGCGCAGCAGGCGCTGCCGGTAACCGCTGCGCTCGTGCGCGCCGAGGTCGGCGTGCGACTCCAGCGACAGGGTGTCGAAGTAGCGGCGCTCCAGGGTCACGTGCTTGCCGCGGGAGCGGATCTCCAGCGGCAGCTGGGTGTGGGCTGCCAGCGCCACGTGGGCCTTGGGCCAGGCGAACTCCGGGTCGCCGTCGACGGGCCGGAAGAAGAGGTCCCAGGTGCCCTTGTGCAGCGGCACCCGGCCGGCGTGGGTGCCCAGCGGCACGGCCGGCAGCTGCACCTCGAACCGGCCGTCCTTGACCACCAGCGGGTGCAGGTACTCCTCCTCCCGCCAGTTGTGGCGGAGCACCAGGTCGTAGCGGTGCTCGCCGGGCAGCGGGAACCGGCCGGACAGCGTGAAGCCGGCCTCGTCGGCCGCGCTCAGGTCGGTGACCACCGGCTGCACCAGCTGGTCGGCGAACTGCAGGTGGCCGGTGTCGGTGGGCTTGGAGACCAGGGTGCGGGCGCTGCCCAGCGGGGCTTCGGGGTTGAGCGGCAGGTCCAGGTGCTCCAGCGGCACCCGGTCGTCCACCATGATCTCCAGCACGTCGCCGTTGGCCAGCAGCAGGCCGGCGTACCAGTGGTCGCTGGTGCGCTCGTCGGCCGCCGGGTCCAGCGCCCGCCAGCGGTCGCGCACCTCGGCCAGCGAGGCCAGCGGGATCCGCGCCGTGAACGGCACCGGGCGGCCGGCCGGGGTGCCGAACTCCACCGGGAAGTCGATCTTGATGCCGGATTCGCTGTGGTGCATCTGCAGCCGCATCCCGGCCAACTCGGACGCGCTGCGCACGGTGCCGGTCAGCTCGATCGCGCCGTCCACCGCCTTGATCGAGCCGATCGCGGCGCGCAGCTTCTCGACCACCAGGTGCAGGAAGCCGTCCTTCAGGCGGGGCACCACCCGGGTGGTGGCGTCCGCCCAGTGGATCGGGTAGCTCTGCGCGGTGTCGGCCCAGCCACCGGAGATCCGGCCCTTGTAGACGCCCGACTTGCCGGCGCCGGCGACCAGCACCCGCCAGGTGCCGTCCTGCCACTGGCCGTGCTTCTTCAGCTTGGCCGGGTCGATCAGCACGGAGAAGCCGGACCAGTCGCAGCTGTACAGGTCGTGCGGCGAGGAGGCGGTGGCCTCCGGGGAGTACATGGTCTTGGTGGAGAAGGTGACGAACCGCTTCCCCTTGGCCTCGCGCAGCACGATCATCTTGACCAGGTCGTGCTTGCCCTCGGCGCCCAGGTGCTCGGGGAAGGCGTGCCCGGTCAGCTTGAGCTTGCCGTCCTCCCAGGACGACTGGTAGACCCGGCTGCGCATCACCAGCGCGTTGTCCAGCCGCAGCACGTCGGCCGGGACGCTCTTGCGCCCGCCGCGCAGGAACGGGTAGTCGGCGTACGGGCGCAGCAGGCCGCGGGCCGGGGCGGCGCCGTTGCTCTCGGCCTCGAACTGCATCTGCTCGACGAACTCGTCGATCCGGCCCTGCAGGGTCAGGTGGTACTTCAGCCGCAGCGGGGCCCGCAGCTTCTTGACGTGCTCGGGGCCGATCGCCCGCAGCAGTCGGCCCACGCACTGCACATAGGCGTCGCGGTAGTCCTGCTCGCCGTCGACGACCGACCAGAAGAACATCGGGATCTCCTCGACGAGGTTGTTCTCGTCGTAGGAGTGCAGGTAGTCGCGGTACTTGGGCTCGGGCTGCTTGCCCAGCCAGGCGCGGACCAGCTCCATCGAGGTGACCCGGTCGATCAGGCCCTTGGGGTTGGTGCGCATCTGGGTGATCGACATCTCGCCGACCTCGCGCTCACGCCAGTGGTAGATCGGGTCGGCCAGCACGTCCACGCTCTTGGCCAGGTAGTGGTGCGGCACGCTGACCGGCGCGTCCTCGTAGAGGATGCCCTCGGGGTAGAGCAGACCCGCCATGTCCCAGAACGAACGGCGGTACACCTTGTTCCACGCGGTGCGGTCGGTGACCAGCTCCGGGCGCTCGGTGATGTGGGTCTTCAGCACGGTCTCGCGGAACGGCTTGGAGTGGCCGCCGGACTGGTAGTAGCCGACTGCCCGGAAGCGCAGCACATTGCCGCTGCAGAAGTCGGAGCCGGTCTTGTCCAGCGTGCTGATCATCAGCTCGTAGGCGCTGGGCGGCACGGTGTCGTCACTGTCGACGAAGGCCAGGAACTCCGTGCCGTCGGTCAGGTGCAGCAAGCCGGTGTTGCGGGCCGCCCCCAGGCCCGCGTTCTGCTTGCGCACCAGCCGGAACCGGGAGTCCTGGGCGGCGAACGCCTCGGCGATGGCGGCACTGCCGTCCTTGGAGCCGTCGTCGACCATGATGCACTCGAGGTCGCTCATGGTCTGGGCGGCGATCGATTCCAGACATTCCTGCAGGTACCGCTCGACGTTGTAGATCGGAACAACGACGGAGAGACGGGGGGCCATCGGCTGCGCGGGCCTTTCATCGGCGGATGGAGACGACCAGCCGGCCTGGGGCCCGGGGCCCGGCACAGCGGCTCTACCGCGATCCTATCGGTTGGTTCAAGCCGCCCTCCCGGCTCGCACGCTGCCCGGCCCGGCGGCTGAGCTGCCAGGCTGGCCCGCATGGGATTCCTCACCAAGCTACCGGTGGTCGGACCGGTGGTCGCGGCGGTGCTGCGCAGCCGCCCGTACCGGGTGTTCCGGCACTTCTCGGCGGTCGGGGGCAACCGGCTGGCCGGCGCGGTCACCTTCTACGGGTTCCTGGCACTCTTCCCGCTGTTGACGGTGGCCCTGGCGGTCGCGGTCTCCACCCTCACCCCGGGCCAGGTGGAGTCGCTCAAGCACCGGATCGCCGAGCAGGTGCCGGGGCTGGCCAACGCTCTGGGACTGGACTCGCTGATCGCCAACGCCGCCACCGTCGGACTGATCAGCGGCCTGCTGCTGGTGGCCTCCGGCCTCGGCTGGGTGGACACCATGCGCGCCTCGATCCGGGTGATCTGGCAGCTGCCCGAGGACGACCGCAATGTGCTGGTGCGGCGGATCACCGACTGCGTGGTGCTGGTCGGCCTCGGCGGGGTCTCGATCGTCTCGCTGGGTGCCTCGGCGGTCGGCACCCGGCTGGCCGGCCGGCTGGCTGCGGCGCTGGGACTGGCCGGCGGGGGGCCCGGGCACTGGCTGCTGGCGGTGGCCGGCTTCGTCATCGCGGTCGGCGCCGACCTGCTGCTCTTCCTCTACCTCCTGGCCCCGTTCCCGGGGATCGAGGGGCAGCGCCGGCGCGACCTGCTGGCCGCCGCGCTGATCGGCGCCGTGGGCTTCGAGCTGTTGAAGGTGGGGCTCTCCTCCTACCTGGGCTACGTGGCGGGCAGGAGCCTCTACGGCGCCTTCGGGGTGCCGGTGGCGCTGCTGCTGTGGATCAACTTCATCTGCCGGCTGCTGATGTACTGCGTCTCCTGGACCGCGGCGGCCGACCCGGAGCAGGCCAGGGCCCGGGCCCTGGCCAGGGCGGAGGCCGCCTACCGGGCGGCGGGCGGGCCGGCCGCGGGCCCGCCGCCGAGCCGCTAGCGGCGGCGCAGGGCGGTCGAGCCGCCGCCCGGTCCCGGCTCGTCGGGCGGCGCGCCCTCACCGGTGGCCGGCTGGCCGGCGTTCCGGCGGCGGTGCCGGTTCAGCAGCCAGCCCGCCGCGCTGGCGCAGAGCGCGGCCGCACCGATCACCGCCCAGTCCCCGGCGCCGACCGTCCGGACGTTGGATGCCGACGCCTGCACGGTGGGCACCCGGCCGGTCGTGGGGGAGGCCGACGCGGCGGCGGACGGTGCCGGGGTGGGGGTGGGCTGCGGGGCCACCAGGGTGCCGATCGGGTGGGCCTGGTTCCCGGCGGCGAAGCCCCAGTCCAGCAGTGCGGCGGTCTCGTCGTACACCTTCATGTAGGTGTCCGGGTGCATCACGGCGACCAGCAGGGTGCGGCCGTCGCGCTGCGCGGCACCGACGAAGGTGGAGCCGGCGTTGCTGGTGTAGCCGTTCTTGACCCCGATCAGGCCCGGGTACTTGCCGAGCAGCCGGTCGGTGTTCTGGATCCCGAAGCTGGCGCGCTGCCCGGTGGCCTTGTCGACCGCTCCCGGGAACTGGGCGTCCTTGGTGCCGCAGTAGGAGCGGAAGTCGGCGTTGCGCAGGCCCTCGCGGGCGAACAGCGTCAGGTCGTAGGCCGAGCTCAGCTGGCCGTCCTCGTCGTAGCCGTCGGGGGAGACGACCTCGGTGTCGGCGGCGCCCAGGGCGCGGGCCTTCTGGTTCATCTCCCGGACGGTCTGGTCGACCCCGCCGTTCATGTGGGCCAGCACGTGCACCGCGTCGTTGCCGGAGGGCAGGAAGACGCCCCGCCACAGGTCCTGGACCGTGTAGTCCAGGTCCTCCTTGACGCCGACCAGGCTGCTGCCCGCCCCCATGCCCGCCAGGTCCTCGGGCATCACCCGGTGCACGGTGTCGCGCGGGAACTTGGGCAGCACGACGTCCGCGAAGAGCATCTTCAGGGTGCTGGCCGGGGGCAGCCGCAGATGCGGCCGGTAGGCCGCGAGCACATCGCCGGTGTCGGCGTCGGCGACCAGCCAGGACATCCCGGTCAGCCCGTCGGGCAGCTTGGGCGCCCCCGAGGAGACCTGCACGTCGGGCTGCCCCAGCCGCTCGCCGCCGACCACCCGGTCGGACGGCGACGGGTCGGCGGTGGCGCTGCCGGCGGTGGCCAGCACCAGGGTGGTGGCCAGCGCTGCCGCCAGCCGACCAGTACGACTCATAAGGTGATCATTCGAATACACGCCGCGTTCATACCCGTCCGGCCGCCCCCGCGTCCGGCCGCGCCGCGAGCATCGCCCCAACCGGGGACCCCCGACTGGGCCGAACGGCCGCCCGCCCATACTGGACGGACAGGCTCGGCCCCACCCCGAAGGACTCACCGCCATGACGCTCAGCCGCCGCACCTCCTGGTTCCTCACCGCCTTCGGCGCCTGGTCGGTGATCATCTGGACGACCTTCGTCAAGAACCTCTGGGCGGACTCCGGCCACCAGGCCTTCACCAACGGCGACCACTCCCACCCCACCGCCTTCTTCTGGATCCACCTGGCCCTCGCCATCACCTCCTTCGTCCTCGGAGTCCTGGTCGGCCTGATCGGCATCCGCGGCCTGCGCCCGGCCAAGGCCGCGGCCTGACGGGCCGTCGGCCGCGAAGGCCGCCGAACGCCTGAGGGCCCGCCCGGTGTGAACCGGGCGGGCCCTCAGGCGTTGCTGGGGAGCCGTCAGAAGCGGCGCGTCACCAGGGCGCGCTTGACTTCCTGGATGGCCTTGGTGACCTCGATGCCACGCGGGCAGGCCTCCGAGCAGTTGAAGGTGGTGCGGCAGCGCCACACACCCTCGCGGTCGTTGAGGATCTCCAGGCGCTGCTCGGCGCCCTCGTCACGCGAGTCGAAGATGAAACGGTGCGCGTTGACGATGGCGGCCGGGCCGAAGTACTGGCCGTCGTTCCAGAAGACCGGGCAGGACGAGGTGCACGCGGCGCACAGGATGCACTTGGTGGTGTCGTCGAAGCGCTCGCGGTCCTCGGCGGACTGCAGGCGCTCACGGGTCGGCTCGTTCCCCTTGGTGATGAGGAACGGCATCACGTCCTTGTACGCCTGGAAGAACGGGTCCATGTCGACCACCAGGTCCTTGAGGACGGTGAGGCCCTTGATGGCCTCGATGGTGATCGGCTTCTCCGGGTTGACGTCCTTGATGAGCGTCTTGCAGGCGAGCCGGTTGCGGCCGTTGATCCGCATGGCGTCGGAACCGCAGATGCCGTGCGCGCAGGAGCGGCGGTAGGTGAGGGTGCCGTCCTGCTCCCACTTGACCTTGTTGAGGGCGTCCAGGACGCGCTCCTTGGGGTCCATGGAGAGCTGGTAGTCGACCCACACCGGGTCCGGGTGCTCCTCCGGGTTGAACCGGCGGATCCGCAGGGTCACGGTGATCAGCTGGACCGCGCCGGACTCGGCCGCGTCCAGGGCCGCCGAGTGCGGGGCGTCCATCGTGGGGGCGCTCATCAGTACTTACGCTCCATCGGCTGGTAGCGGGTCGTGACGACCGGCTTGTAGTCGAGGCGGATCGAGGTGGTGCCGTCCTCGGCAACCTCCTGGTACGCCATGGTGTGCTGCATGAACTTCACGTCGTCACGGGTCGGGAAGTCCTCGCGGAAGTGGCCACCGCGCGACTCCTGACGAGCCAGCGCGGAGACCACCAGCACCTCGGCCAGGTCGAGCAGGTTGCCCAGCTCCACGGCCTCCAGCAGGTCGGTGTTGTAGCGGAAGCCCTTGTCCTGGATCGCCACGTGCTTGTAGCGCTCGCGCAGCGCCGCGATGTCCTCGGAGGCCTGCTTCAGGGTGGCGCCGGTGCGGTAGACCATGGCGTTGACGTCCATGCTCTCCTGCAGCTCCTTGCGGATCTGCGCGACGGACTCGGTGCCGGTGGACTCGCGCAGGCCGTCGACCAGGGCCTGCACCTTCTCGGCCGGGTTGGCCGGCAGCGGCACGAACTCGGCGTTGTTGGCGTAGTCCGCGGCGGCGATGCCCGCGCGGCGGCCGAACACGTTGATGTCCAGCAGCGAGTTGGTGCCCAGGCGGTTGGCGCCGTGCACGGACACGCAGGCGACCTCGCCGGCCGCGTACAGGCCCGGGACGATGTCGGTGTTGTTGCGCAGCACCTCACCCTCGACGTTGGTCGGGATGCCGCCCATCGCGTAGTGCGCGGTGGGCTGGATCGGAATCGGGTCCGTGTAGGGCTCGATGCCGAGGTAGGTGCGGGCGAACTCGGTGATGTCCGGCAGCTTGGCGTCCAGCTGCTCCGGCGGAAGGTGCGTCAGGTCCAGGTAGACGTGGTCGCCGTCGGGGCCGCAGCCGCGACCCTCGCGGATCTCGGTGTAGATCGCGCGGGAGCAGACGTCACGGGACGCGAGGTCCTTCATGACCGGCGCGTAGCGCTCCATGAAGCGCTCGCCGTCCTTGTTGCGCAGGATGCCGCCCTCGCCGCGGGCGCCCTCGGTGAGCAGGATGCCCATGCGCCAGATGCCCGTCGGGTGGAACTGGAAGAACTCCATGTCCTCCAGCGGCAGACCGCGGCGGTAGACCAGGGCCTGGCCGTCACCGGTGAGGGTGTGGGCGTTGGAGGTCACCTTGTAGAACTTGCCGGTGCCGCCGGAGGCGAAGACCACGGCCTTGGCCTGGAAGACGTGGATCTCGCCGGTGGCCAGTTCGTAGGCCACGACGCCCGAGGTCTTGCCGTCGTTGATCAGCAGGTCGAGGACGTAGAACTCGTTGAAGAACTCCACACCCTCCTTGACGCAGTTCTGGAACAGCGTCTGGAGGATCATGTGACCAGTGCGGTCGGCCGCGTAGCAGGAGCGGCGCACCGCGGCCTCGCCGTGGTTGCGGGTGTGACCGCCGAACCGGCGCTGGTCGATCCGGCCGGCCTCGGTGCGGGAGAAGGGCAGGCCCATCTTCTCCAGGTCGAGGACCGCGTCGATGGCCTCCTTGCACATGATCTCGGCGGCGTCCTGGTCGACCAGGTAGTCACCACCCTTGACCGTGTCGAAGGTGTGCCACTCCCAGTTGTCCTCCTCGACGTTGGCGAGGGCGGCGCACATGCCGCCCTGGGCCGCGCCGGTGTGGGACCGGGTGGGGTAGAGCTTGGTCAGTACCGCGGTGCGGCTGCGCTTGGTCGACTCGATGGCCGCGCGCATGCCGGCGCCGCCGGCGCCGACGATGACGGTGTCGTACTGATGAATCTGCATGAGTGTTGACTCGCCTCTGGTCCTGCGCCGATTAGATGTTCGGGTCGAAGGTGAAGATCACCAGGGTGCCGAGCAGGACCGTGAAGACGGTCGCGGCGCCCATCAGGCCCTTCAGCCACATCCGGGTGGAGTCCTTCTCGGCGTAGTCGTTGATGACCGTGCGCATGCCGTTGGCGCCGTGCAGCATGGCGAGCCAGAGCATCAGCAGGTCCCAGCCCTGCCAGAAGGGGGAGGCCCAGCGGCCGGCCACGAAGGCGAAGTTGATCTTCGAGACGCCGCCGTCCAGGGTCAGCATGATGATCAGGTGACCCAGGATCAGGACCACCAGCACGATGCCGGACAGGCGCATGAAGAGCCAGGCCAGCATCTCGAAGTTGGTCCGGGTGCGGCGCGGCGTCGTCTTGGTGCGGACCCGGGGCGGCTCGATCACGAACGCGTCGGCGGGGTTGCCGGTGCCCAGGCCCTTGCCGGTGTGGGCCTGCGAGGAGCCGACCAGCTCGAGGTCGGTGGTGTCAGTCGACATGCCGGATCACTTCCCGAACCAGGAGAGCAGCGTGTGCTGGAGAATCGGGTAGAACGCACCCGCCATCAGGACCACCCAGATGCCCACGACGCTCCACAGCATCTGCTTCTGGTACTTGGGGCCCTTGGACCAGAAGTCCACGGCGACGACCCGCAGACCGTTCAGCGCGTGGAACAGGATGGCGGCCGTCAGGCCGTACTCCATCAGGTTCACCAGCGGGGTCTTGTAAGTGTTGATGGTCGAGTCGTACGCGTGCGGCGAGACCCGGACCAGCGCGGTGTCGAGGACGTGGACGAGAAGGAAGAAGAAGATGAGGACGCCAGTGACTCGATGAGCCACCCAGGACCACATGCCTTCTCGGCCGCGGTACAGCGTTCCAGCCGGCACGGGAAACCCTCCGGTTACGGTTGAAGGGCTCGGCCGGCTTCGGTGTCGGTCAGCCCGGCCGGGTACGGTCCACCGGCCGCGGACATCCTATCGACGCCTCCAGGTGAACTGCCTTCGGGGGGTTTGAGTGTGATCAATCAGGCACGCCAGGGGCAAGAATTCACCCCGCCGGGTGAGGGCGGGGTGTGGGAGATGACGCTTGGGCAGCCGGATCGAGGCGGCGTCAGGAACTGCCGCTGGCGACCAGGTGCTCCAACCGGTGCAGCGCGATCCGGCGCAGCTGCTCGGCGGCGACCAGGCGCTCCTCGTCCGGCTCGTTGGCCAGCCGGGTGCGTATCGAGCTGAGCACGGCGTCCAGCATCTCCTCCGGCTCGACCCCGTCCAGGCAGACCACGAAGACATGGCCGAACCGGGCCTCGTAGGCGGCGTGCGCGGCCCGGAGCGCGGTGTGCGCGGCCTGGCTGCCGGGCGCCCGCATGCCGAGCAGCGGCTGCGGCATCCAGCTCTCGTCGGCCAGCGCCTCGGCCAGATCGCTGGGGCGCAGGTCGTAGGAGGCCTCACTGGCCGCGGCGAGCAGGGAATCCAGATCGGGGTAGGGGCGGTGGGCGGTCAGTCGCAGGGCCCAGCGGTGGCTGCCGCAGCAGGCGAGCAGCGCCTCCTCGGCGGCACCGGGGTCGGCCTCGTTGAACCGGTGCAGCCCGACGGCCGGCAGCACGGGGCGGCCGGCGGCGGTGCTGGTGGGGCGGGGTGCGGGGATGCCGACCTGATCGCGAGCGCGATCAGGAGGGGTGTCGCTGGCCAGCGGGTCCTCCTCGGGAGGGAAAGAGGGCGTCAGGATGGCGGTGAGGTCGTAACCAGCATGGATCACGGCACGGCGCGGACGAGGTCACCCGCGCGGGGTCGTGCTCCTCCCGGGCAGCGCCACCACGGTAGTTGAGCGCTCATCAGTTGGGGAGGGCGATGACCGAATTCACCCTGACGAGCTATCAAGTTGTGACCGGTGGGCTACGGAGTTATGAACGGGAACGGTCGGACCAGTCCGGATCACCGGGGACAGCTGGTCCCCTGCGCCGGCATCGTGCCGCTGACCAGGTAGGCGTCCAGCGCCCGGTCCACGCAGGAGTTGCCGCTGCCGAAGGCCGCGTGCCCCTCGCCCTGCCGGGTCAGCAGGGTGGCGTCGGCGAAGCCCTTGGCCAGGTTGACGGCCTGCTGGTACGGGGTGGCCGGGTCGTCGGTGGTGCCGATCACCAGGATCGGGGCGCTGCCCTGGGCCCGGACGGTGTGCGGCTGCTCGGTGGTCCGGTACGGCCAGTCGGCGCAGGCCGGGGTGGACAGGTCGGCGGCCTCGGTGTCCCGGTTGAGCAGCGGTGCCTGCTGCTTGAGCTCGGCCAGCACCTTCTGCACCTGGTCCGGCGAGGGCGTCACGCTGGGCGCGTCGGCGCAGCTGATCGCGGTCTGGGCGTCGTCGGAGGCGGTGTAGTGGCCGTTCTGCCGCCCGTTGTAGGCGTCCGCGGCGGACAGCAGGGCCGAGCCGTCGCCCAGCTTCATCGCGGTGAACAGCGCCTCGCGCAGCTGCCGCCAGGCGGTGTCCTGGTCGCCGTAGAGGAAGAGGAGGGTGCCGGTCCAGCCGAGGGTCGAGGTGAGCTTGCGCCGGCCGGGGTCGCCGGTGGACAGCGGCTTGTCGCGCAGGCCGTCCAGGAAGGCGGCGGCCTGCTCGCCGGCGGCGGCCGGGTCGTCGCCCAGCGGGCACTCGTCGTGGTGGTTGGTCACGCAGTCGGCGGCGAACCGCTCCAGCGACTTCTCGAAGCCGATCTGCTGCTGCACGCTGGCGTCCAGCCGGTCGGCGGCCGGGTCGACCGCGCCGTCCAGCACGAGGCGGCCGGTGTTCTGCGGGAACTGCTCGGCGTAGAGCGCGCCCAGGTAGGTGCCGTAGGAGATGCCCAGGTAGTCGAGCTTGGGGTCGCCGAGCGCCTGGCGCAGCGCGTCCATGTCGCGGGCGGTGTTGCGGGTGCCGACGAACGGCAGCAGTCTGCCGGCCGCCCGCTCGCAGGCCGCCGCGTAGTCCTTGGCCTGCTGGGCCAGCTTGGCGGCGCGGGCCGTCGGGTCGGCCGGGTCGTCCTGCTGGTCCTGGGCGTCCCGCTGCCGGTCGGTCAGGCAGTGGATCGGTGAGCTGTCGCCGGTGCCGCGCGGGTCGAAGCCGACGATGTCGAAGTGGTCGTGCAGCGGGCCGTCGAACTGTGCGGTGGAGTCCTTCACCATGGCGACGCCGGACTCGCCCGGCCCGCCCGGGTTGACGATCAGCGAGCCGACCCGGGTGGCCGGGTCACGGGCCGGCTCCCGGATCAGCGCCAGCTGGAGGCTGTCACCGTCCGGCTGCGCGTAGTCCAGCGGCACCCGCAGCTTGCCGCACTGCAGGCCCGAGCCGCAGGAGGTCCAGTGGATCGGGCCGTCGGCCCGGCCCGGCGCGGGCGTGCCGGGGCTGCCGGAGCAGCCGGCCAGCAGCACCGCGCCGAGCACGGCGGCCACCGCGAGGCGTCGCATCAGTCCCGGTGCACCTTGTAGTTGGAGGCCTGGGCCCGCGGCCGCACCACCAGCAGGTCGATGTTGACGTGCGAGGGGCGGGTGACCGCCCAGGCCACCGTGTCGGCGATGTCCTCCGCGGTGAGCGGGTGCGAGACGCCCTGGTAGACGGCGGCCGCCTTGGCCTCGTCGCCGCGGAAGCGGGTGACGGCGAAGCCCTCCGACTTGACCATGCCCGGGGCGATCTCGATCACCCGGATCGGCTCGCCGACCAGCTCCAGCCGAAGCGTGGCGGCGATGGTGTGCGCGGCGTGCTTGGCCGCGACGTAGCCGCCGCCGCCCTCGTAGGCGGCCAGCGCGGCGGTGGAGGAGAGGATCAGCACGGTGCCGTCGCCGCCGGCGCGCAGCACCGGCAGCAGCGCCTGCGTCATGTGCAGCACGCCCAGCACGTTCACCTGGTACATCGCCAGCCAGTCGGCCGGGTCGCCCTGCTCCACCGAGTCGGCGCCGAGCGCCCCGCCGGCGTTGTTGACCAGGACGTCGACCTGGCCGACCTCCCGGGCGAAGGCGTCCACCGCGGCGCGGTCGGTGACGTCCAGGGTGACCGCGCTCGCGGTGCCGCCCCGCGCCTCGATCTCCTTGGCGAGCTCCTCGATCCGCTCGGTGCGACGGGCGGTCAGCACCACCGAGAAGCCCTCCGCGGCCAGCCGCCGCGCCGTCGCCGCGCCGATCCCGCTGCTCGCCCCGGTGACCACCGCGACCTTCTGCCCAGCGCTGCTCATTGCCGTCCTCTCCTCGTACCCGTGTGCGGCTCCAATCATGGCAGGCGGCTGTGAGGAAGGTCCCAGAATGGGAACCTGTCGTCGTTCGAGCAGCGGCCCCTACAGTGCGTAACACCAGCTGAACAGTGATCAGCATGATCCGGAGGTTCCCCCATGGCGCCCGAGCCACGCCGTACTGAGTCCGGCTTCTTGATCGACCCCCTCTACGGTCCCGAGCAGCCGATCGAGCGACTCGGCGTGCCGGGGGAGTACCCCTTCACCCGCGGCGTCTACCCGTCGATGTACACCGGGCGGCCGTGGACCATGCGCCAGTACGCCGGCTTCGGCACCGCGGCGGAGTCCAACGCCCGCTACAAGCAGCTGATCGCCAACGGCACCATGGGCCTGTCGGTCGCCTTCGACCTGCCCACCCAGATGGGGTACGACTCGGACGCGCCGATCTCGGCCGGCGAGGTCGGCAAGGTCGGCGTGGCGATCGACAGCGTCGAGGACATGAGCGTGCTCTTCGACGGCATCCCGCTGGGCGAGGTCTCCACCTCGATGACCATCAACGCGCCCGGCTCGCTGCTGCTGCTGCTCTACCAGCTGGTCGGCGAGTCCCAGGGGGTGGCGTCGAACAAGCTCACCGGCACCATCCAGAACGACGTGCTCAAGGAGTACATCGCCCGCGGCACCTACATCTTCCCGCCCAAGCCGAGCCTGCGGCTGATCGCGGACGTCTTCCAGTACTGCAAGGCCGAGATCCCCAAGTGGAACACCATCTCGATCTCCGGCTACCACATGGCCGAGGCCGGGGCGAACCCCGCGCAGGAGATCGCCTTCACGCTGGCCAACGGCATCGAGTACGTGCGCACCGCGGTGGCCGCCGGGATGGACGTGGACGACTTCGCGCCGCGGCTGTCGTTCTTCTTCGTCTCCCGCACCACGCTGCTCGAAGAGGTCGCCAAGTTCCGTGCCGCGCGCCGGATCTGGGCCCGGGTGATGCGTGACACCTTCGGCGCCAAGAACCCCAAGTCGCAGATGCTGCGGTTCCACACCCAGACCGCGGGCGTCCAACTCACCGCCCAGCAGCCCGAGGTGAACCTGGTCCGGGTCTCCGTCCAGGCGCTCGCCGCGGTGCTCGGCGGCACCCAGTCGCTGCACACCAACAGCTTCGACGAGGCCATCGCGCTGCCCACCGAGAAGTCCGCCCGACTGGCGCTGCGCACCCAGCAGGTGCTCGCCTACGAGACCGACATCACCGCCACCGTCGACCCGTTCGCCGGCTCCTACGTGGTGGAGGCGATGACCGACGAGCTGGAGGGCGCCGCCGTCGAACTCATCGAGAAGATCGAGGAGATGGGCGGCGCGGTGGCCGCCATCGAGAACGGCTACCAGAAGTCGGAGATCGAGCGCACCGCCTACCGGATCCAGCAGGAGACCGATTCCGGCGAGCGCACCGTGGTCGGCGTCAACCGCTTCCAGCTGGACGCCGAGGAACCCTACGAGCCGCTCCGGGTGGACCCGGCGATCGAGGCGCAGCAGGCCGAGCGGCTGGCCCGGCTGCGCGCCGACCGCGACTCCTCGGCGGTGCAGCGCGCCCTGACCGCGCTGCGCAAGGCGGCCGAGGGCAGCGACAACGTGCTCTACCCGATGAAGCAGGCGCTGGCCGCCAAGGCCACCGTCGGCGAGGTCAGCAACGCGCTGCGGGAGATCTGGGGCACCTACACCCCGGTCGACCGGTTCTGACCGGGCCGTACCGAGAAGCAGTGAGGCCCGCGACCGGATCGGTCGCGGGCCTCACGCGTTCAGGTCAACCGGGCTGACTACTCGTCACCCTGGCTGTTGTCGTCCTGGCCGTGGTTGCCGTGCAGGCCGAAGGACTTGAAGAAGCCGGTGCCCGGGGAGCCGACACCGGTCGCGGTGTCGTAGCCCTTGGCGGCCGCCAGGCCCTGGTCGGCACCGATCTTGTACAGGCGCACCTTGAGCTGGCCGCCCACGGTGCCCAGGTCCACCACGTTGCCGCGCGCGGTGTGCACCGCGGCGTCGTTGACGTCGTGGAAGGCGCGGGTGCCCGCCCGGTCGTACAGCGACGGGTTGGCGAAGCCGACCGGACGGCCGCCACGGGCCTGGATCACGTCGGCCATCATCGCCGCGAACTCCGGCGAGGAGACCGAGGTGCCGCCGTAGCCGCCCTCGCTGTAGGCGCCGCCGGCCGGGGTGTAGCCGACCAGGGTGGCCGCCACCAGGTCACCGCTCATCGCGACGTCCGGGGTGGCGCGCAGCGGGGTGGCCGACTGGGTGCCGTCCGCCGCCACCGTGGAGATGCTGTTCGGGACCACGCCCTGCTGGTACCACGGCTGCGGGAAGTCCTTGGAGACACCGCCGCCGCCACCGAAGTAGAAGTTGCCGGGGAACGGGGTCCAGGACTGCTGGTCGGTCGAGAGCACCGAGCGGCGGTCGCCCATCGAGACCTCGTGGCCGTAGCTGCCGGACTTGTCCTTCAGCTCCAGGGCGGTGCCGCCGACGCCGGTGATCCACGGCGAGGCCGAGGGCCACTGGGTCTGCGCCTGGTTGGTGTCGGCCTGGCAGTTGACGCCGGTCGCGGCGGCGGTCGGCGAGTTGTCGCCGCAGTCGCCGGCGGAGGCCATGAAGGTGATGCCCTCGGCAGCGCCGCGCTCCAGCGCCTGGTTGTCGGCCGCGATCACGCCCGGGTCGAGGTCACCGCTCTTGCCGTGCATGATCTCGCCCCAGGAGTTGGAGACGATGTCGGCCAGATGGTTGTCCACGATCTTGTTCAGTGCGGCGGTCAGGTCCTGGTCGTAGCAGGAGTTGGCGCCGACGTAGACCACGTTGGCGTCCGGCGCCAGGCCGTGCACCATCTCGACGTCCAGCGACTCCTCGCCCGACCAGTCGCCGCAGTCGGACTGGTGCTGCCACTGGTCCGGGGTGACGACCTCGGAGTACTGGCCCGCGGCGAACGGCTTGTCACCGTGCGCGGTGGCGAAGTGGTTGGCGTCCGCCTGCATGGTGCCCAGCGCGTAGGCGTCCACGATGGCGACCCGGGCGCCCTTGCCGGTCAGGCCGGACTTGGTGACGCCGTACGCCTTGCGCAGCTGGCTCGGCACGTAGGAGCAGGGGGCGAACGGCTCGTTCTTCTCGTAGCCCTGCGGAGCGCCGTAGGCGATCTTGGAGCCGAAGCCGTTGTCCGAGCAGGTCGGGTCGGTCGGCAGCGAGGTCTGCGGGGCGGCGGTCGCGGCCTTGGCGCCGGACTGGCCGGCGGCCTCGGCGGCGGCCTGCGAGACGGCGTTCGAGGAGGCCTTCTGCACCGAGTCGGCCAGGCCCGAGACGGCCGCCACGTCGGCGGCGACCTGGGCCGGGACCACCGCGTCGGCGGCCGGCGCCTTGTGCACGCCGTCCGGGGTGCGGTAGTTGCGGAACCGGGTGCCCAGCGCCCGGGTCAACTGGTCGGTGGTGCCGTTGACCTGGATGTAGTGCTGGTTGGTCTCGCTGATGGTCAGACCGGAGTCGGTCAGCCACTGGCTGACGGCCTTGACCTGCTCAGGGCTGGTGCCGAACCGGGACTGCACCTGGTCGGCCGACAGGAACTGGCCGAACTGCGGCGAGTTCGGGTCGGAGACGGCCTTGGCGAAGGCGTCCAGGCCGGCCTGGTCGCGGCCGGCCAGGTAGACCCGGGCGGTGGCGGCGGTGCCCGCGGGCACGGCGCCGGCGTCAGCCTGCGGGGTGGCCCAGTCCGGGTGGGTGCCCGGCAGCGCCTTGGCGGCGATGGGCCCGGTCGGGCCGGGGTCGGCGATCGCCGGGGAGGCGACCGCGACCGTTCCCAGGACGAGGGCGGCGGCGGCCGGGGCCGCCACGGTTATCCGGGAGAGCCGGCTGCGATTGGCTGGCACGTGGGTTCCCCACTCTCACTTGGGTCACCTCGTCTGCGGGGGCAGCGGGTGACTGCGCCGTGGCCGCACTTTGTAGGCGCTGCCGGACGCGGGCAGGACGGATCGCCCCGGCGACCGGCTCCTGAAGGAGGGTCGGCGGTGCGGAGTTTGACTGTGCGGACGTTGTCTATTCGTTCGAATGGCCGAAGCTCAAGACTTCGCCTGAACTTTTTGCCAGTACATGACCTTGCCGTCCGCATCCCGATACGCGCCGGCCACCACCCCGTGGTGCGCCCGCCATCCCGTGCCGCCGGGCCCGTTGACCAGCCGTTACCTGAGGGGTTCCTACTCGTTGCACAGGTTCATCAACCGGGGCGTCCGCGCGTGAAGGAGGCGGCTGAAACGTGACGTCATACCCACCCGTCGGCCGCGTATGCGCGGAATCCCGGCGAGATTCGGCCGAAGTGCGGCCAAATCCGGCTCGGCACCATAGTCTTGCTGAGGTGAACGATCCTCAGACAATGACGCTCCGTTCGCGGGTGGCGGCGCTGGAGGCCGAGCTGGTGGCCTTCCGCCGCGATCTGCACCGCCACCCCGAGCTGGGCCGTCAGGAGTTCCGCACCACCGGCAAGTTGACGGACCGTCTGACCGCGGCGGGTCTGACGCCCCAGGTGCTGCCCGGCGGCACCGGGCTGATCGTCGACCTGGTCCCGCCCACCGCCGCCCCCGGCACCCCGATGGTCGCCTTCCGGGCCGACATCGACGCGCTGCCCATCGACGACGCCAAGAGCGAGGCGCCGTACCGCTCCACCGTCCCCGGGGTGACCCACGCCTGCGGGCACGACGTGCACACCACGGTGCTGCTCGGCACCGCGCTGGTGCTGGCCGAGGCGCTGCGGGACGGGCGGCTGGCCCAGCCGGTGCGGCTGATCTTCCAGCCCGCCGAGGAGGTGATGCCCGGCGGCGCGCTGGACGTGATCGCGGCCGACGGGATGGCCGGGGTCGGGCGGATCTTCGCGGTGCACTGCGACCCCAAGGTGACGGTCGGTCGGATCGGCCTGCGCACCGGCGCCATCACCTCGGCCGCCGACGCGGTGCTGCTGCGCCTGGACGGACCCGGTGGCCACACCGCCCGCCCGCACCTGACCACCGACCTGGTCACCGCGGTCGCCCGGCTGGCCGCCGACCTGCCCGGCGCGCTCGCCCGCCGGATGGACCCGCGCTGGGGCGTCTCGCTGGTCTGGGGCCGGATCGAGTCCGGCTCGGCCCCCAATGTGATCCCGCAGCACGCCGAGCTGGAGGGCACGGTGCGCTGCCTGGAGCTGGCCGGCTGGCACGAGGCGCCGGACCTGCTGCACGAGCTCGTCAGCAAGATGGCCGAGACCTACCTGGCGAAGGTCAGCCTGGACTACCGGCGCGGGGTCCCGCCGGTGGTGAACGAGGCAGTGTCCATCGCCCAGTTGGAAACGGCGATGACACGTCAGTTCGGTGCCCAGGGTGAAGAAGTCGTGGAGCCGACCGAGCAGTCGCTCGGCGGTGAGGACTTCTCCTGGTACCTGGAGCACGCGCCGGGCGCGCTGGCCCGGCTCGGGGTCCGTGCGCCGGACGAGACCCAGGTGCGTGACCTGCACCAAGGCCGGTTCGACGTGGACGAGCGCGCGATCGGGATCGGGGTCGAGCTGTTCGCCGCACTGGCTCTGGAGCATGCGGAGGTATAGCGGGAATCCCGTGGGACACTGGGGGCGCTTTGCGGTGTTCACTGCCGCGCCGCGCCCCGTGCCACGGTTTGATAACAACCCCAATGGCCCGCCGCCCCGTAATACAACCGTGTTCTACGCGCGTTACGGTGGCGTCCGACCACGCCAAACGGGTGTGTAGAAGGAGATATTCCCTTGCGCCGTTCAGTAAAGCTCGCCGCGGTGGTGCTCTCGGGTTCCCTGGGCATCGCCTCGCTCGCCGCTTGCGGCGCAAAGAGCACCAGCACCTCTTCTTCCGCCAGCGGCGGCTCCGGCCTCAAGGTCGGTATGGCCTACGACGTCGGCGGCCGTGGCGACCAGGGCTTCAACGACTCGGCTGCGGCCGGCCTGGACAGGGCCAAGGCAGACTTCGGCATCACCGCCAACGAGGCCGAGGCCAAGAACGGTGAGTCCGACTCCGACAAGCAGAACCGTCTGGAGCAGCTGGTCACCGCCGGTTACAACCCGATCATCGCGGTCGGCTTCGTGTACCAGCCCGCGGTCGAGAAGGTCGCCAAGGAGCACCCGAACGTCAAGTTCGCGATCATCGACTCCGACTCGCCGACCCAGCCGTCCAACGTGACCTCGCTGGAGTTCACCGAGCAGCAGAGCTCGTACCTGGCCGGTATCGCCGCCGCCCTGAAGACCCAGAAGAAGCAGGTCGGCTTCATCGGCGGCGTGCAGTCCGAGCTGATCAAGAAGTTCGAGGCCGGCTACCGGGCCGGTGTGGCCTCCGTCGACCCGAACATCAAGGTCGACGTCACCTACCTGACCACCCCGCCGGACTTCACCGGCTTCAGCGACCCGGCCAAGGGCAAGTCCGCCGCGCAGGGCCAGCTGGACAAGGGCGACGACGTGATCTACACCGCCGCCGGCGCCTCCGGCACCGGTGCGATCCAGGCCGTGGCCGCCAAGCCGGGCGCCTGGGCCATCGGTGTCGACTCCGACCAGGCCAAGCAGAGCGCGCTGGCCGCCTACAAGAACTCGATCCTGACCTCTGCGGTGAAGAACGTGGACACCGCGGTGTACTCGTACATCCAGAGCGTCAAGAACGGCACGCCGGAGACCGGCGTCCAGCGCTTCGACCTGAAGTCGGGCGGTGTCGGCCTGGCCACCACCGGCGGCCACATCGACGACATCAAGAGCAAGCTGGACGCTGCCACCCAGCAGATCGTCTCCGGTGCGACCCAGATCCCGACCGCTCCGCCGGCCGGCTGATCCGGATCTGCCCAGCAGTAGTACCCAGCAGTAGTACCCAGCAGTAGGTAGCAAGGGAGGGGCCCGGTGGGTCGCGCGCGAGCGCACTCCGCCGGGCCCCTCCCGTCTCCGCCTCTCCCCGGCGCGCCGCGTGTTCCCGTCGGCAGCGCACTCAACCCCCGGCCCTCCCCGGCGCAAGGACGCGCCCGCCACCACCAGGAGATCGCCATCAGCGCATCCACCCCTTCCCTGCGCAAGGGAGGTAACCCCGGCGCCGGGGCCGCGGCCGTCGAGCTGCGCGGCATCACCAAGCGCTTCCCCGGCGTCGTGGCGAACCACGACATCAACCTGACCGTGCGCACCGGCACCGTGCACGCCCTGATGGGCGAGAACGGCGCCGGCAAGTCGACCCTGATGAAGATCCTCTACGGCATGCAGAAGCCGGACGAGGGCACCATCGCCATCAACGGTGAGCAGGTCGAGTTCGCCACCCCCGGTGACGCCATCGCCCGCGGCATCGGCATGGTCCACCAGCACTTCATGCTGGCCGACAACCTGACCGTGCTGGAGAACGTGGTCCTCGGCGGCGAGAAGCTGTTCGGCATCGGCGCCAAGGCCAAGGCGAAGATCAGGGAGATCTCCGACCAGTACGGCCTCGGGGTCCGCCCGGACGTCCTGGTCGAGGACCTCGGCGTGGCCGACCGGCAGCGCGTCGAGATCCTCAAGGTGCTCTACCGCGGCGCCCGGATCCTGATCCTCGACGAGCCCACCGCGGTGCTGGTGCCCCAGGAGGTGGACGCGCTCTTCGACAACCTGCGGGAGCTCAAGGCCGAGGGCGTCACCGTCATCTTCATCTCGCACAAGCTGCACGAGGTGCTCTCGGTGGCCGACGCGATCTCGGTGATCCGCCGCGGCACCACGGTCGGCGACGCCGACCCCCAGAACGTGACGGCCCGCCAGCTCGCCGAGCTGATGGTCGGCAGCGAGCTGCCCAGCCCGGAGAGCCGCGAGTCCACGGTCACCGACACCGAGATGCTCAAGGTCGAGGGCCTGCGGATCGCCAAGCCGGATGCCGAGGGCATCGAACGCGTGGTGCTGGACGACATCTCGCTGACCATCCGCAAGGGCGAGGTCCTCGGCGTCGCCGGTGTCGAGGGCAACGGCCAGGCCGAACTGGTCGAGGCCATCATGGGCATGCTGCCGCTGGACGCCGGCACCGTGGTGCTGGACGGCCAGGACCTGACCGGCAAGCTCACCCGGGCCCGCCGCGAGGCCGGCATCGGCTACGTCCCGGAGGACCGGCACCGGCACGGCCTGCTGCTGGAGGCCCCGCTCTGGGAGAACCGGATCCTGGGCCACGTCACCGAGGCGCCCAACTCCAAGGGCGTCCTGCTGGACCCGGCCGCGGCCCGCCGCGACACCGAGCGGATCGTGCGCGAGTACGACGTCCGCACCCCGGGCATCGAGGTCACCGCGGCCTCGCTCTCCGGCGGCAACCAGCAGAAGCTGATCGTCGGCCGCGAAATGAGCCACGACCCCAAGCTGCTGATCGCCGCCCACCCGACCCGTGGCGTGGACGTCGGCGCCCAGGCGCAGATCTGGGGCCAGATCCGGGCGGCCCAGCGGGAGGGTCTGGCAGTGCTGCTGATCTCCGCCGACCTGGACGAGCTGATCGGCCTCTCCGACACCATCCGGGTGATCTACCGCGGCCGCCTGGTCGCGGACGCCGACCCGGCCACCGTGACCGCCGAGGACCTCGGCACCGCGATGACCGGTGCGGCCGCCGGCCACATCGAGTCCGACGAGGAGGCGCTCGTCGAGGCGGCGGTCGTCGCCGACGAGGAGCACGGCCGGCTCGACGTTCCGCTGGAGGACGCGGTCACCGAGGCCGCCGGGGAGGACGCCGCCAGCGAGGAGACCGCTGGCGAAGACGCCACCGACAGCGACACTGACAGCGCCGCTGAGAGCGCCACCACCACCGACACCGCCGGCGACGACGCCCAGGCGGGGGAGTGACCGAGATGACCACTTCGACCGAACCCTCCCCCAGCCTCCGGCCGGGCGGGGCCCCCAGGCGCGGCTGGCTCCGGCGGATCGACCGCGAGCGGCTGCTGCTGGCCATCGCGGCACCCGTGCTGGCCGTCATCGTCTCGGTGGCGCTCTGCTCGCTGCTGCTCGCCGTCGCCGGGTACAACCCCGGCGAGGCCTTCCGGCTCATGACCACCTACGGCTTCGCCTCCGATGGGCAGGTGGCGATCCTCAACAAGGCGACCACCTACTACATCGCCGGTGTCGCGGTGGCCTTCGGCTTCCGGATGAACCTGTTCAACATCGGTGCCGACGGCCAGTACCGGCTCGCCGCGCTGTTCGCCGCCTTCGTCGGCGGCGCGGTGAACCTGCCGTCGTTCATCGAGATCCCGCTGGTGCTGATCACCGCCATGCTGGTCGGCGGCCTGTGGGCAGCCATCGCCGGTGTCCTCAAGGTCACCCGCGGGGTCAGCGAGGTGATCTCGACGATCATGCTGAACGCGATCACCACCGGTGTCATCGGCCTGCTGCTGGTGCCCGGCCGCTTCGCGCCGAGCGTCAGCAGCGGCAGCAGCAACAGCATCCAGACCAAGATGATGGCCCCGTCCAGCGACTTCTTCACCCTCAGCACCCAGGGCGGCCAGCTCTACGGCTTCATCATCATCGCGGTGGTGATCGGTGTGCTGTTCCAGCTGACCCTGAGCCGCACCCGGTTCGGCTTCGACCTGCGGGCCACCGGGCGCTCCGAGGAGGCGGCCGGCGCCAGCGGCGTCAACGTCAAGCGCATGGTGCTGACCAGCATGTGCGTCTCCGGTTCGCTGGCCGGTCTGATCGGCATGCCGGACCTGCTGTCCGCGGACACCGGCCACCTATTCGGCCAGAGCTTCCAGGCCGGCCTCGGCTTCACCGGCATCGCGATCGCGCTGCTCGGCCGCAACACCCCGGTCGGCATTGCCATCGCGGCGCTGCTCTGGGCCTTCCTGGACGCCACCAACGGGCAGCTGTCGACGAACAACTTCCCGCCGGAGATCGTCAACGTCATGCAGGGCACCATCGTCATCTGCGTGGTCGTCGCCTACGAGCTGGTCCGCCGCTTCGGGCTGAAGCGCCAGCAGCAGAAGGTCGGCGCCCAGCTCGCCGCTCAGGCCGCCGCGGCGGCGAAGAAGGAGGTGGCGGCATGAGTACCGCGACCGAGACCCGTCCCAAGCCGGCCGGCAAGGCGCCGGCCAAGGGCGCCAAGAAGCTCACCTGGCCGATCCTGCTGCTGCTGTCGGCCGGTGCTCTGGTGCTGTTCTCGGTGGTCGGCATGATCACCGGGAACCACAGCCTGACCTCCTCCGGTCAGGTCTCCGCCGCGCTCGGCGCCGCGGTGCCGATCGGCATGGCCGGCCTCGGCGGCCTCTGGTCCGAGCGGGCCGGCGTGGTCAACATCGGCCTCGAAGGCATGATGGTGGCCGGCACCTTCGCCGGCGCCTGGACCGGCTACCTGGTCAACCCCTGGGTCGGCCTGCTGGCGGGGATGGCGGCGGGCGCGCTCGGCGGCCTGCTGCACGCGGTGATCACGGTCGGCTTCGGCGTCGACCACATCGTCTCCGGTGTCGGCATCAACCTGCTGATCCCCGGTCTGTGCCTGTACATCAACCGGATCTACTACACGGACTACATCAGCGCCGGTGCCGGTGCCTCCAAGTCCCCGCCGACCCAGGCGCTGCCGTTCATCACCGTGCAGCACCTGTCGCAGTGGCTGGACACTGTCGAGGGCCACCACTGGTTCCTGATCTCGGACCTGGCCGGCGTGGTCGGCGGTCTGGTCACCAACCTCTCGGTGGTCACGCTGATCGCGGTCGCCCTGCTGGTCGCCAGCTACTTCATCCTGTGGCGGACCACTTTCGGCCTGCGGCTGCGCTCCTGCGGTGAGAACCCGACCGCCGCCGAGTCGCTGGGCGTCAACGTCTACAAGTACAAGTACCTCGCGGTGATCGCCTCCGGCGCCTTCGCCGGCCTGGGCGGTGCCTACCTGTCGATGGTCGCGGCCAACGTCTACCAGGACGGGCAGACCGGCGGCCGCGGCTACATCGGTCTGGCCGCGATGATCTTCGGTAACTGGCTGCCCGGCGGGCTGGCCACCGGTGCGGGCCTGTTCGGCTTCACCGACAGCCTGCAGCTGCGCGACCCGAGCTCGGTGCACGTGCTGCTGCTGGTCATCGCGATCGTCATGGCGCTGCTGGGCCTGTGGAACCTGTACCGCCGCAAGTGGGTCGGTGCCGCGGTCACCCTGGTGGCGTCCGGCGCGCTGGCGCTCTGGTACGCCTCCACCAGCACCGTGGAGCGTCCGCTGATCGTGGCCTCGCCGTACGTGATCACCCTGGTGGTGCTGGCGCTCTCGGCCCAGCGGCTGCGCCCGCCGAAGGCGGACGGCCAGATCTACCGCAAGGGCCAGGGCAAGTGACGGCGGCTCAGGACGCCGCGGCGATCGACTGGGAGCGGCTGCGGGCCGCGGCCCGGGACGCGATGTCCCGGGCCTACGCCCCCTACAGCAAGTACCCGGTCGGCGCGGCGGCGCTGGTCGACGACGGCCGGGTGGTGACCGGCTGCAACGTGGAGAACGCCTCCTACGGCCTCGGCCTGTGCGCCGAGTGCGGGCTGGTCTCCGCGCTGTACGCCAGCGGCGGCGGCCGACTGGTCGCGTTCACCTGTGTGGACGGCGCCGGGCAGCTGCTGATGCCGTGCGGCCGCTGCCGCCAGCTGCTCTGGGAGCACGGCGGTCCTGAACTGCTGGTCGAGCTGCCCAGCGGGATCAAGCCGATGACCGAGGTGCTGCCCGACGCCTTCGGTCCGGAGCGGCTGTAGCCAGGCCGGTTGTCGTCGGATCGGTTGTAGTCAGCAGTACTGTGACGCGCGTAGAGTGACGCGTGGGGCGGCCGAGCAGTGGCCGCCCCACGCGTTCCTCGCTTTTCGGGGTCCTGGAGGGCCCCCTTCCTTCCCCTGGAGCCAAGCCATGGACGTCATCTCCGTCATCCGCGCCAAGCGTGACCGCCAGGAGCTGACCGATGATCAGATCGACTGGGTGATCGACGCCTACACCCGCGGCGCCGTGGCCGACGAGCAGATGTCCGCACTGGCCATGGCGATCCTGCTGAACGGGATGAACCTGCGCGAGATCAGCCGCTGGACCGACGCGATGATCCGCTCCGGCGTCCGGATGGACTTCTCCGGGCTCAGCCTGCCCACCAGTGACAAGCACTCCACCGGCGGCGTCGGCGACAAGATCACCCTGCCGCTGGCCCCGCTGGTGGCCGCCTGCGGCGCCGCCGTGCCGCAGCTCTCCGGGCGCGGCCTCGGCCACACCGGCGGCACCCTGGACAAGCTGGAGTCGATCCCCGGCTGGCGGGCGCTGCTCTCCAACGAGGAGATGCTCCAGGTGCTGGGCGACACCGGCGCGGTGATCTGCGCGGCCGGTGACGGGCTGGCCCCCGCCGACAAGAAGCTCTACGCGCTGCGCGATGTCACCGGCACCGTCGAGGCGATCCCGCTGATCGCCTCCTCGATCATGTCCAAGAAGATCGCCGAGGGCACCGGGGCGCTGGTGCTGGATGTCAAGGTCGGTTCCGGGGCCTTCATGAAGAACCTGGCGGACGCCCAGGAACTGGCCCGCACCATGGTCGGCCTGGGCCGCGGTGCCGGGGTCAACACGGTGGCGCTGCTCACCGACATGTCCACCCCGCTCGGCCTGACCGCCGGCAACGCCCTTGAGGTCCGCGAGTCGGTCGAGGTGCTGGCCGGCGGCGGCCCCGCCGACGTGGTGGAGCTGACCATCGCGCTCGCCCGGGAGATGCTGGCCGCCGCCGGCGTGCACGGCAAGGACCCGGCCGAGGCCCTGCGGGACGGCTCCGCGATGGACCACTGGCGTCGCATGATCAGCGCGCAGGGCGGCGACGTGGACGCGCCGCTGCCGGTCGCCAAGGAGCAGCACGTGATCCCGGCCCCGGCCACCGGCGTGCTGACCGCCCTCGACGCCTACGCGGTCGGCGTCTGCGCCTGGCGCCTCGGCGCCGGCCGGGCCCGCAAGGAGGACCCGGTGCAGGCCGGAGCGGGCGTCGAGATGCACGCCAAGCCGGGCGACACCGTGACCGCCGGCCAGCCCCTGCTCACCCTGCACACCGACACCCCCGAGCGCTTCGACTACGCCATCGAGGCCCTGGCCGGCGGCATCGAGGTCTCCCCGGTGGGCACCGAGTACACCCGCACGCCGCTGATCCTGGACCGGATCGGCTGAGCACGGCGACGGCCCGGTGCGTCCCTGCGACGCACCGGGCCGTCGAGGCGGGAGAGCCGCCGCGGCTCGGTCAGTTGGTCCCCGGGCCGTACGTCATCAGCTCGCTGGTGTCGATCGTCCACGGGCCGACGGTGATCTGGTCGCCGAAGGTGAACTTCTCGCGGGAGGCGTACTTCGGCTGGGAGTGCACGATGCCGGTGCCGTCGCGCGGGTCGATCAGGAGGTAGTGCGGGATGCCCATGGCGGCGTAGTCGCGGACCTTGTTCTCGTAGTCGTTCTCCGGGTTCGACTTGGAGACGATCTCGACGACCAGCAGCGCCTCTGCGGGCGGCACCGCTGGGACATCCCGCTCCAGGACCGCCTCCGGAAGGACCATAAGGTCCGGTCGCCGGAGTCGGCCGAGGCCGCTGTCCTCCAGGTCCGCGCCCGCGTGGGCGATGTACTCCGGATGAGTGTCCGGCAGTTGGGTGTTGAGTTGCCGGGCGATTCGGAAGACGGCCAGTTCGTGCCGGTTGACCGGCGACATCATCATGACGATCTGGCCATCAGCGATCTCTATGGCTCCTATCCCCGGTAGCTGCGGCAACTGGTCGGCGATCTCACGGAGCCTGGCGAACGTCGCGGGGTCGATGCTCATACCGGAAGCGTACCCACGCTCTGCGCCCGCCGGGCTGCGATCGCCTGCCGGGTCGCGTAGAGGGTGACGCCCGCCGCGAGGGCCATCGCGGTGAGGCCGACCGCCGCCGAGCCCGGCCAGCCGACGGCGTGGTAGGCGTCGGCGCCCAAGGTGCCGCCGAGGCTGTTGCCCAGGTAGTAGGCGATCAGGTAGAGGGCGGAGGCCTGGGCGCGGCCGTGGGTGGCGGTGCGGCCGACGGCGGACGAGGCCGTGGCGTGGCCGGCGAAGAAGCCGGCGGTGATCAGCACCAGGCCGAGCAGGGCGCCGGTCAGCGAGTCGGTGAGGGAGAGCAGCAGACCCGCGGTGGTGCAGCCGATCGCGGTGTAGAGCGCACCGCGGCGCCCGAGCCGGGCGGCCAGCCGACCCGCGCCGGCCGAGGAGGCGGTGCCGACCAGGTAGACCACGAAGATCGAGGCAGCCACCGACTGCGGCAGGTGGAAGGGCGCGGCGATCAGCCGGAAGCCGACGGTGTTGTAGACCGCACCGAAGACCGCCATGAAGAGCAGGCCCAGACCGTAGAGCCGCAGTAGCAACGGGTTGCGCAGATGGGAACCGACGGTGCGGCGCAGTGCCCGGGCGTCGACCGGGGAGCGGCGGAAGTGCCGCGCGGGCGGGATCAGCAGCCGGAACGCGACGGTGGCGGCCAGCGCCAGCAGGGCCGAGGAGACCAGGCCCCAGCGCCAGCCCCAGGCGGCGGCGGACCAGCCGGCGACCAGCCGTCCGCCCATGCCGCCGATGCTGTTCCCGGCCACGTAGAGCCCCATTGCGGAGGCCAGCGCGCTCGGGTGCACCTCTTCGGCCAGGTAGGCCATCGCGGTGGCGGGCAGCCCGGCCAGTGCCGCGCCCTGGATGGCGCGCAGGGCGACCAGGGTGGTGAGGTCGGGGGCGAACGGCAGCGCGACGGCGATCAGCGAGGCGGCCGCCATCGAGCCGGTCATCACCGCGGTCCGGCCGAACCGGTCGGACAGCGCGCTGGCCGGCAGCAGGCCGAGCGCCAGACCCAGGGTGGCAGCGGAGGCGGTCCAGCTGGCCTGACCGGGGGTCAGTGAGAGGTCGGCGGCGAGCAGCGGCAGCAGGCCCTGGGTGGAGTAGAGCAGGACGAAGGTGGCGATACCGGCGGCGAAGAGCGCCAGGTTGGAGCGGCGGAAGTCGCGCTGCCCGGGCAGCAGGCGGGCGTCGGCCTGCGGGGGCGCGTCGGCCTGCGGCGGCGCATCGGTTTGCGAGGTCCCATTGGTCTCCGGGGGCCCACCGGTCAGTGGGGCGCCGGAGGTTGGCGCAGGGGCGACAGCGGGGGTTGGGGCGGCATCCGGCGCGCTGGCGGCGAATGCCCCGGTATCGGCGGAGGGCATGCCATAGAACGTAGCTCCGGTCCATTCCATGCGTCCAATACATGAATGGGCGATAATCAATGCTGTGATGCATGAGCGGTCCCGGCCGGCATTGGCCCGGTCGGCGTTGGCCCAGCCCTCGTTGGCCCAGCCTTCGTTGCCCCAGCTTTCGTTCGAGCTCGGCCCCGATACCCCGGGTGTCATCCTGGCGCCCCGGCTGGCCCAGTTCGCCGCCGTGGCGCGACTGGAGCACATCACCCGGGCCGCGGAGGAGCTGGGCATGCCGCAGCCCACGCTTTCCCGAGCGATCGCCCGGCTGGAGGCGGAGCTGGGGGTCGCCCTGCTGGCCCGGCAGGGCCGCGCGGTGCGGCTGACCAGGGCCGGTCGGCTGCTGCTCGACGCGGTCGAGCGGGCGCTGGCCGAGCTGGACCGGGGCGCGGCGGCGATGCTGGCCGAGACTGACCCGGCGAGCGGTCGGGTGGCCTTCGGGTTTCTCCACACCATGGGGACGGACGCGGTCCCGGCGCTGCTGCGCGGCTTCAGGGCCGACCATCCGGGGGTGCGGTTCCAGCTGGTGCAGGACTATGTGGCGGCGATGCTGGAACGGCTGCGCGCCGGTGAGCTGGACCTCTGCCTGGTCTCGCCGATTCCGTCGGAGCCCGAGTTGACGGCCCGCCAACTGGACGAGCAGCAGCTTTACTTGGCGGTTCCGGCCGACCACCGGCTGGCCGGGCGGCGGCGGATCCGGCTGGCGGAGGCGGCGGAGGAGCCGTTCGTCGCGGTGGAGTACGGCTACGGGCTGCGCACCATCACGGACGAGTTCTGCGCCCAGGCCGGCTTCACTCCGCGGATCGCCTTCGAGGGTGAGGACACCGAGACGCTGCGCGGGTTGGTCGCGGCCGGGCTCGGGGTGGCGCTGCTGCCGCCGGGTCTGGTGCCGCGGCCGGGGGTGGTGGAGCTGGCGGTGACGGCGCCGCGCACCCGGCGGGCGATCGGGCTCGCCTGGGTGACCGGCCGGCCGCTGCCGCCGCCGGCCGAGGCGTTCCGCGACTTCGTGCTCGCTCGGCGGGGGCGGTTGTTGGATCACGGGTGACGGGCGGTTAATAATGCCCATTATTATGGCGACTTGTCGCGGTGCGGGGTGCGCGAGCGGCGGGCTAATAATGGGCATTATTACTGTGCAGCTGCCGGATTGGATGAGGTGGCGGGCCTCGGCGAGGGCGGGATCCAGGTCGGCGTCAGATAGTGGTCCGGGAAAATGCTCATGGGCATTATTAATGAGCGGCATTAATAATGCCCATTACCCCACGCCCCGAGTGAACCCCCGGCGTGGGCATTGGGTATCTACGCGCGTAGGGCTTAGACTCCCGCAATGCAGAAGCAGATCCCTCTCCCCGCGGGCACCACGGCCCCGCGCATCCCCACCGCCGAGCAGGTCCGCCGCGCCCCCAAGGTCGTGCTGCACGACCACCTGGACGGCGGCCTCCGCCCCGAGACGATCGTCGAGCTCGCCGCCGCCTGCGGCTACCAGAAGCTGCCCACCACCGACCCGGCCAAGCTGGGCACCTGGTTCCGCGAGGCCGCCGACTCCGGCTCGCTGGAGCGCTACCTGGAGACCTTCGCGCACACCTGCGCCGTGATGCAGACCCGCGAGGGCCTGGTCCGCGTCGCCGCCGAGGCCGCCGAGGACCTGGCCGCCGACGGCGTGGTCTACGCCGAGGTGCGCTACGCCCCCGAGCAGCACCTGGAGGGTGGCCTCACCCTGGACGAGGTGGTCGAGGCGGTCCAGGAGGGCTTCCGGATCGGCGAGGCCAACGCCCGCGCCAACGGCGACCGGATCAAGGTGGGCACCCTGATCACCGCCATGCGCCACGCCGCCCGCTCCCAGGAGATCGCCGAGCTGGCCAACCGCCACCGCGACACCGGCGTGGTCGGCTTCGACATCGCCGGTGCCGAGGCCGGCTTCCCGCCCACCCGCCACCAGGCCGCCTTCGACTACCTCAAGGGCGAGAACAACCACTTCACCATCCACGCCGGCGAGGCCTTCGGGCTGCCGTCGATCTGGGAGGCGCTGCAGTGCTGCGGCGCGGACCGGCTCGGTCACGGCGTGCGCATCACCGACGACATCACCGTGCACGACGACGGCACCGTGACGCTCGGCCGGCTGGCCGCCTACGTCCGGGACAAGCGGATCCCGCTGGAGATGTGCCCCACCTCCAACCTGCAGACCGGTGCCGCCAGTTCCTACGCCGAGCACCCGATCGGCCTGCTCACCCGCCTGAAGTACCGGGTCACCGTGAACACCGACAACCGGCTGATGAGCGGCACCAGCATGAGCCAGGAGTTCGCCCACCTGATCGAGGCGTTCGGCTACGACCTGGACGACATGCAGTGGTTCACCGTCAACGCGCTCAAGTCGGCGTTCCTGCCGTTCGACGAGCGACTGGCGATGATCAACGACGTGGTCAAGCCCGGCTATGCCGAGCTGAAGGCCGAGTGGCTGTTCGGCTCCTCGTCCTGAGCTTGCCCCGAGCTACTCCCGAGCCTGCCCCGAGCTACTGCCGAACTCATCCTGAGCTCGTCCTGGGTTCGGGGCTTCGGCTCGGCCTGACGGTCCATAAACGGCCTGACGAAACGTCAGGCCGTTTATGTCATATGGTCCGACGATTCACTCACACGGCTGATGCGCTTTTGGCCCGGGTCCTCGGCTGTGTCTACGGTGTGCCAGTCACTGCTGACACGGCGCAACAACGTATCCCGGGACGGCTGCCGCCCCGGGTGAGGCTGGGGCGCCGGCCCGAGAGGACACGAGGACTACTCATGAAGCAGGCCACTCTGAAGGCCGCCGGTACCGCGGCGCTCGCCATCGCGGCGGTCGCCGCGGGTACCGCCTCGGCTTCCGCCGCCACCGGCGGCCTGAGCGCACTCCCCACCGGCACCCTGCCCGACACCGGTGCCGTGACCGGTGCGCTGAGCCACGCCCCGGCCCTCGGCGGCCCGGTCGCGCAGACCACCGGCCTGCTCAACCAGGGCGCCGGCCAGCAGGCGGCCGACGCCACCGCCGGTCTGACCCGCGGCCTGCCGCTCGGCGCCGTGTCCAGCGTCGCCAAGCAGGCGCCCGGTCCGCTGGCCGGGCTGCTGGGTGGCGTGGTGCCGGTGAGCGGTGGTCTGCCGGGCCTGGGCGGCTGACCTACGCCTGATCCCGGCCTGTGGCGCGGCTCCCGATCCCGGGCCGCGCCACAGCAGTCGTTGGGCCCACAGCGGTCGCTGGACCCGCAGCAGTCGTCAGGCCCGCAGCAGTCGTCAGATCCACAGACCCACAGATCCACAGATCCGCGGCGGTCACCAGGCCGCCGCGGTCGTCAGGGCTCCTGGGGCAGTAGCACCCAGAGCGCCAGGTAGATCAGGAACTGCGGGCCGGGCAGCAGGCAGGAGGCCAGGAAGATCAGCCGGACCGTCCAGGGGGTCAGGCCGAACCGCTCGGCGATCCCGGCGCAGACACCGGCGACCAGACGCTTGTGACGGGGGCGGGCCAGGGGGCGCATCGGATTCTCCTTGCTCGGAGGCGTTGACCGGACGCCTCCATGCTCGCCGCGAGCACCGGCCTCAGGCGTCCGCCTGGATGCCGATCCGCGCCCCCGGGGTTTCACCGGTCGGGACCACCCTGGTGTCAGGGACGGTCTCAGGGTCGGCCCCGAAACGCACCACCCGACTGGGCATCGCCGCCCGGCCCCGCCGCAGCGCGGCGCGGGTCGCCGGGACCACCAGCAGATGGGCCAGTGCCGCGCCGATCACCCCGATCAGCACGTCGTCCACATTCAGCACCCGCCCGGCCGAGGTCTCCAGCACCTCGAGGCCGGTGGCGAACAGCGCACTGGAGCCGATCGCCTGCAGGAACGACGGGAACCAGGCGGCGCGCAGCCGGCCGCCGATCAGCGGGAGCAGCACCCCGAGCGGGGCCGTCTGGCCGACCGCGGTCAGGGCTTGGCCGAGCGCCGCGGAACTGCCCGAGCTGAACGCTCGGTGCAGGGTGGCGAACGGGGTCAGGTTGGCGTCATAGGCCCAGGCGGTCGGCACTTGGCGCAACATCAGCCAGCCGAGCAGGGCGACATGCAGGGTGAGCAGGAGCAGGGCGGCCGAACGGACCGCCAGGGGGAGCGAGGTGCGAGGGTGCGCGCGGAGCTGAGCACCGCCCTCGGGCCGAGCCGTCGGGGCCGGTTCTCGCTCTGGGATCCGCACCGTGCCTGGCGCGCTTCGCACGCCGGTGCTGTCTCGCTGCACGCTGGTGTGGACGCCGGCCCGGGAGCGGCCGGTTGCAGCACGCGGCTGTTCTGCCGGGTGGTGCCACTCACACCGCGACGCACACCGCGGTCAGCCACTACGGTCACTGCGGTCTGCGATCACTAGCAGTGCAAGGTCCCGGAGGGGCTCGGAGAGGGCGACGGCGCCGCGCTGAACACACTGCCACCGGGGACGGAGGGACTCGGGCTGGCACTGGCCAGGTCGGGGACGCCGCGCGCCAGGCCGCGCAACGTGCCCGTGGACGGGCTGGGGACGACCGCCGGCGGCCGGAGCGGGCTGGGGCAGGAACCGCGGCTGGCGGGCGCGCCGGCGTCCACCGGGATCGCGGTCGGCCGGATCCCGCAGCCGCCGGCCAGCAGCGCGACGGCCACCGCACCGCCGACCGCCAGCGCCAACCGCCGCCCGCGTGCGACCCGTACCTCGCTCACTGCTCCGACCTCCGCTCGGTTGTGTCCCCCGAGTCCCCGAAGTCCCCGAAGTCCCCGGCGTCCCCGAAGTCCCCGGCGCCGCCCCCACCGCGCTGCTCGGACGCGGCCGACTGCTCGGGCGCGCCCGCCGAAGCGCCGCCCCCCGCAACACCGCCCGCCGAAGCGTCACCCACCGAAGCCCCGGCCGCCGCCGGCCGCAGCGGCAGCCGCAGGGTGAACACCGCACCGCCCTGCTCGCCGTTGGCCGCCGTGATGGTGCCGCCGTGGATCTGCGCGTTGGCCATCGCGATGGACAGGCCGAGGCCGCTGCCCTCGGAGCGGGCCCGCCCCTTGTCCGCCTTGTAGAACCGGTCGAAGACGTGCGGCAGCACCTCCTCGGGGATGCCGGGCCCGCTGTCGGTGACCCGCACCACCACCTCGCCGGCCCCGGTCGGCCCGACGCCCTGGCGCACGGTGACCTTGACCGGGGAGCCGCCGTGCTTGAGCGCGTTGCCGATCAGGTTGGCGAACACGACGTCCAGCCGGCGCGGGTCGACCACGGCCCGCACTCCGCGCGGGGCGTCCACCTCGACCGCGTCGTACCAGGCGCGGCCGTCGATGCAGGACATCACCAGGTCGGCGATGTCCATCTCGTCGGCGACCAGCTTGGCGGTGCCCGCGTCGAACCGGGTGACCTCCATCAGGTTCTCCACCAGGTCGGAGAGCCGGCGGGTCTCGCTGACCACCAGCCGCACGGCCGGCTCGATCATCGGGTCGAGCGCGTCCGCCTCGTCCTCCAGGATGTCGGTCACGGCCGTCATCGCGGTGAGCGGGGTGCGCAGTTCGTGCGACATGTCGGCGACGAACCGGCGGCTCTGGGCCTCGCGCGCGCTCAACTCCTCGACCTGCTCGGAGAGTGCCTCCGCGGTGCTGTTGAACGTCCGTGCCAGGTCGGAGAGTTCGTCGGTACCGCTGACCTCCAGTCGGGTGTCCAGCTTGCCCTCACCCAACCGCCGGGCGGCCTCGGCGAGTTGGCGCACCGGGCGGAGCACGGTGGCGGACGCGGCCTGGGCCAGCAGGGTGGCGGCGATCAGCGCCAGCAGGGTGGCCACCGCCAACGACCAGCCCAGCGTGTTGAGATCGGCCCGCTCGTTGTCCAGCGACTTGAACATGTAGGCGGTCGGGCCGGTGGGCACCACCCTGGTCCCGCCGACCACATAGGGCTGGCCGTCCAGGTTCACCCGCTGCCAGTACAGGTGGTACTCGTTCGGGTTGCCCGCACCGACCGCGCGCGGAGTGGTCACCGCCACCTGAAGGGCGTGCGGCACCTGGGCGGCGGTGAACCGCGGGTCCGAGACGGCGGTGCAGTCCGGCTGGTTCTCGTCCACCACCACGACGTTGTAGCTCAGCCCGGAACTCGCCACCTCGGTGGCCAGCTGCGCCAGCGCGGGGCAGCCGGCGTTCAGCGGCAGCCCCTGGACGCTCCGGCTGAGTGACACCCGGAAGTCGTTGAGCGCGGTGTCCTGGGCCCGCTTGAGCACCGCGTCCCGGTTCAGCCAGTACGCGATCCCGGAGGCGGAGACCGCGGCCGTCAACGCCACCACGGCGAACACGGCGGCGAGCCGGACCCGCAGCGAACTCAGCCGCAGCCGTCGCCGCCAGGCCTGGCGGCGGCCGTTCTGATGGTCAATCACGTGTCGGGTCAGCCATTCACTCTGGGCAGGACGGTCAGGAGGGCGGGTCCAGACGATAGCCGACGCCGCGGACCGTGCGGATCAGGGTGGGTGCCGAAGGGACGTCCTCCACCTTGGCCCGCAGCCGCTGCACACAGGCGTCCACCAGGCGCGAGTCACCCAGGTAGTCGTGCTCCCAGACCAGCCGCAGCAGCTGCTGGCGGGAGAGGGCCTGGCCCGGCCGGCGGCTGAGTTCCAGCAGTAGCCGCAACTCGGTCGGGGTGAGCTGGAGGTCCTGGCCGTCCTTGGTCACGGTCATCGCGGAACGGTCGATCACCAGCGAGCCGAACGCCGAGGAGTCCGAGTTCTCCCGCTCGCCGCGGCGCAGCACCGCGCGGATCCGGGCGTCCAGCACCCGTGGCTGGACCGGTTTGACCACGTAGTCGTCGGCGCCGGACTCCAGGCCGACCACCACGTCGATGTCGTCCGAGCGGGCCGTCAGCAGGATGATCGGCAACTGGTCGGACCGCCGGATCCGCCGGCAGACCTCGAAGCCGTCGATGCCCGGCAGCATCACGTCCAGCACGATCAGGTCGGGCCGCTGCTCCTTGAACAGCCGCAGGCCGTCCTCGCCGGAGGCGGCGGCGGCCACGCGGTGGCCCTGGCGGGTGAGGGCGAGTTCGAGGCCGGTCCGGATGGCGTCGTCGTCCTCGATCAGAAGGAGGAAAGGCACCTGTTCATTCTGGCTCAAGGATTGTGTTGCCGGGAACCGTCTGGAGCAGGTGGGACGTCAAGGGTGTCGAGCGCCACGTGGGATCGCGGGACCTTCGTCCTGAGGCTTGTGACACCGCTGTGACAGTCGGCGGACACGGTCATGACGGGTGGCGGGCAGGATTTTCGTTGTCACCGCGAGAGACCGCCACGGCGGACCGGAACGGAGACGCGAAAGGACCCGCTCGTACCGACCCTGGGGGCGCACGATGAACGAAACGCTTGAGACCCGGAGCTTCTGGGACGCCAAGTGTTCCTCACCGGCGCGGGGGCGGTTGGACGGCTGCTCAGGGGGACGCCGGGGGGGCGTTGGCAGCCGGGGTCACGGGGGGACGAAGGGGGCGACCCTCTACCGGCTGGCGCCGGTGGAGGAGCGCCTGCCGTCGACGGGACAGGGGGGTGCGACGGGGGACTCGTCGGCCGCCGAGGTGGACCACCTGACGGAGTTCACCGCGTATGTGCGCGAGCGCCGCGCCTCCCTGTACGCGACGGCCTACCACCTGACCGGCGACCGCTACGAGGCCGAGGACCTGCTGCAGAGCGCGCTCTTCAGCACCTACCGGGCCTGGGGCCGGATCGCCGACAAGGCGGCGGTCGGCGGCTACCTGCGCCGCACCATGACCAACCTGCACATCTCGGCCTGGCGCCGGCGCAAGCTCAACGAGTACCCCACCGAGGAGCTCCCCGAGACCGTCGGCGACACCGACGCGATGGGCGGCACCGAGCTGCGGGCCGTGCTCTGGCAGGCGCTCGCCAAGCTCCCGGAGAACCAGCGCACCATGCTGGTGCTGCGCTACTACGAGGGCCGCACCGACCCGGAGATCGCCGACATATTGAACATCAGCGTCGGCACCGTCAAGAGCAGCATCTGGCGCGCCCTGCGCCGGCTGCGCGACGACGAGCACCTCAACCTCACCGGCGACACCACGCACGCCTTCGGCGAGCTGGTCGCCTGATCCACCCCACAACTCCCGTCGGGGGACGGGTAAGCGGGCGCGGAGTCGCGCGGGACTCGGGGGAGCCCCCGCCGGCAGGGAAGCCGCGCCCCACACAGGGCCGGACCCGGCATCTCGGGAGAGGATGCCGGGTCCGGTTCTGCGTTCACGGCGGCTCAGAACTCGACGAGCCGACTGAGGTTGATCTCGAGGGGGAAGGGCAGCTCGGTCTTCAGCAGCCCGACGTGGTGCCCGCCCTCGGGGGCGGGTGCGTAGACGCCGGTGTCGCGGTCCAGCCAGAACTCGAAGACCTCCGGCAGGCCGCTGTCGCCCCGCTCGACGCGCCAGAAGTACGGGACGCCGGCCTCGGCGTAGAGGCCGGGCTTGCGGAAGCGGTCGTCCGAACGGGAGCCGGGTGAGACCACTTCGACCGCGAGGGCGACCGACGCGACCGGCACGCACTCCATCTCGAACGCGTCCAGGCCGGTTGCGTCGAAGACGACGACATCCGGCTTGGGCGGGTTGTACTCGTCGATCAGGATGCACTGCTCGGTGGCCGCCTTGAAGGGGGTTCTACGGGCCTCTCGCAGCTCGGAGTACAGCTCGTCCCGCACCGTGTTGTGCCAGTAACCGGTCATCCCCCGCGGCACGATCTCCCCATCCACCAACTCGAACTCGAAGGGCAGGTCGAGGTCCTTGACCTGCTCGTATGTCCATCTACGACCTGGCGGGTTTATCCAGTCGATCGGCGCGGCTGTCACGGCTACCTCCTCGCGGCGTGGGCCGACGGCTTCCGGCGTCAAGCCTAGCCGCCGATCCGGGCCGGCAAGGCGGTTCGCTGCTCAGTTCGCCCGTCCAGGTGAACGGTGCTCCGGTACCGCCCGGGAGACACCCCGTACTCGCGCTTGAAGGCCTTGGCGAAGGCGAACTCGCTGAGGTAGCCGGTGCGGTGGGCGATGGTGCGTAGGGGGGCGTCGGTGTCGCGGAGGAGGCGGCCGGCGGTGGTCATCCGCCACCAGGTGAGGTAGGCGAGCGGGGGCCGGCCGACCAGGGTGGTGAAGCGGCGGGCGAAGGCGGCGCGGGAGAGGCCGGCCCGGGCGCCGAGTTCCTCGACGGTCCAGGGGTGGGCGGGGTCGTCGTGGATCGCGTGCAGGGCGGTGCTGATCGCCTGGTCGTGCAGGGCGTGGGCCCAGCCGGGGCGTTCGGTGTCGGCCTGCTCGGCGTACCAGGCGCGCAGGACGTGCAGCAGCAGGGTGTCGAGCAGGGCGGGGAGCAGGGCGTCCGCGCCGGGTTGGCGGTCCGCCAGTTCGTCGGTCAGCAGCTCGATCACGGTGCGCAGTCGGGCGTGGCGGCCGTCCCGGGTGCTGAGGCGCAGGTGGGGTGGCAGTTCGGCGAGCAGCGGGTGTGGGCGGGCCTGGTTGAGCAGGTAGGCGCCGCAGAGCATGCTGCTGCTCGCCTCGGTGCCGGGCCCGGCCTGCGGTGGCTGGGGTCGCAGCCGGCCGTCCGAGTCGAGCACGGCGGGGCGCAGGGTGCGGTCCGGGGCGTCGGCGATTCCGTAGCTCGCGCCGTGCGGCAGCAGTACCAGGTCGCCGGCCGCCATCCGGACCGGCGCGGCGTCGCCCGGCGGGTGCAGCCAGGCCTCGCCGTCCAGCACAGCGTGGAACCCGACCCCGTCACCGGCCGGGAACCGCACGCCCCAGGGGGCGGCCCGCCGGTGGTGGCCGGCGTGCGGCCGGCCGGTGCGCATGGCGGTGATCGCATCGCTGAGCACGTCCATGGGGTGAGCCTAGCCAGTGGCGAGACGATCGGACAGGGAACCGAGACTTTCCGGCATAGGCCGTCTCGATCGGCTCGCCTACGGTTGATCACGTCAGCAAGACGCTTGTTCCAAAGGGGAGTTGGCCATGGCCAAGATGGTGCTGTTCGACGAGCCGGGTGGTCCCGAGGTGCTCCGGATCGCCGATGTCGAGCTCGGGGCGCCCGGTCCGGACCAGGTGCTGGTGCGGACCGAGGCGATCGGTCTCAACCGGGCGGAGGCCCTCTTCCGGGCCGGTGCGTACTACTACCAGCCGACGCTGCCCGCCTCGCGGCTCGGCTACGAGGCGGCCGGCGTGGTGATGGCGGTCGGCTCGGCGGTGACCGGCTTCGCCGTCGGCGACCCGGTGGTGAGCACGGTCGGCGGCCACATGAGCACCGACGGCGTCTACGGCGACCACTTCCTGCTGCCCGCCGCCTCGCTGGACCGGCGGCCCGACGGTGTGGACTCGGCCACCGCGGCCGCCTCCTGGCTCTCCTACGGCACCGCCTACGGCGCGCTGGTGGAGCGCGGTGGGCTGCGGCCCGGCGACCACGTGGTGATCACCGCCGCCTCGTCCAGCGTCGGGGTGGCCGCGATCCAGATCGCCAACCACCTCGGCGCCATCCCGATCGCCGTCACCCGCACCGCCGGCAAGCGCGACCAGCTGCTGAAGCTCGGCGCGGCCCAGGTGATCGTCAGCGACGAGGAGCCGGTGGTGGAGCGGGTCCGCGAGCTCACCGGCGGGGCGGGCGCCGAGTTCGTCCTCGACCCGGTCGCCGGGCCCGGGCTGGGGGAGTTGGCGCTCGCGGTGGCGCCCGGCGGCCTGCTGATCGTCTACGGCTGGCTGGACCCGCGCCCGGCGCCGCTGCCGATGAACTGGGGACTGCGGATCCTTGGCTTCGCCTACGGCGAGTTGGCGCGGACCCCGGAGATCCGGCGCCGGATGCTGCACTTCCTGGGAGCCGGGCTGCGGGCCGGCACGCTGGCCCCGGTGATCGATCGGACCTTCGACCTGTCCGAGATCGCCGACGCCCACCGCCACCTGGAGGCCAACGGTCAGGTCGGCAAGGTGGTTGTGACCGTCCGGAGTTGACGGCCCGTCAGGACATCGAGGCGACGGCCGGTTCGGGCCGGTCGGCCACGGCCCGCACCCGGCGGGCGGCTTCGGGGCCGTCGCAGGCGTGGGAGCCGAGACAGACCTGGCGGGCCACGATGGCGCGTTCGGCGCGCATCAGCCGCCAGCCGCGCCGCACCAGGAAGCCGACCGACTTGCGGCCCTCGCGCAGATCGCGGCGGAACCGGCGCCAGGCGGTGACCAGCGGGTGGTTGCGCAGGCAGAGCGCGTCGCCGAGCAGGTCCTCGGCGCGGCAGCCGGCGACCAGTTCGGCGGCGAAGATCCCCTCGGCGATGAACGCCGGGGCGCCGTGCAGTTCCAGGAGTCGGGAGCCGGCCCGACCGTTGGCCGGGATGGAGTAGACGGGCACCTCGGCCCGGCCGGTCTCCACCAGCTGCCGGATCGCGGCCAGCGCCTGGTCGCCGTGCCAGGAGGCGGGCGAGTCCCAGTCGATGCCGCTGCCGTCGGGCAGCAGCGGCAGGCTCGGGTCGTCGCCGTCCTTGTAGAAGTCGTCGAGCTGCAGCACCGGGAGTCCGGCCCGCTCGGCCAGTGAGGACTTGCCCGATCCCGAGGGCCCGGACAGCAGCACCACGCGGGCGCGACGAACAGGGGCGGGGTTCATGGGGGAGTCACTCACGAGACACCAGTCTGACGCATCGAACGCAGTACTGGTAACCCGCCGGACGGTACCAGCGCACGGTTAGGGGGCGGTGGCGGAAGGGTGACGGGCCCGCGCCAGGGGGGGAGAGGCGCGGGCCCGTCGGCGGTCCGTCCGGGCCCCTGGGGGGATAGGGGCACGGGGGACGGACCGGTCAGGGGGAGGACCTACTGGCCCATCGGGTGCCAGACCGTCTTGGTCTCCAGGAACGAGAGTAGCCGGTCGGTTCCCGGAGCATTGGTCCAGTCCTGGGCCGCCGGGTCGACGGCCGGGCGCAGCACCCGCTTCAGGGTGTCCGCGGCCAGCTCCTCCAGGGCGGCCGCCGTGCCCGGACCGTCCGCGGCGATCGCGCCGGCCAGGTCGATGGCGTTGACGTCCTGGTGGGAGGCCAGCGTGGGGGCGATGTCCGCGGTGCGGCCGGAGATGAGGTTCACCACGCCGCCCGGCACGTCCGAGGTGGCCAGCACCTCGCCCAGCGACAGGGCGGGCAGCGGTGCGTCAGCCGCGGCCGCCACCACCGCGGTGTTGCCGGTGGCGATCACCGGGGCGAGCACCGAGACCAGGCCGAGGAAGGAGAACCCGTAGCCGGTCTGCGGGGCCACGATGCCCACCACGCCGGTGGGTTCGGGCACCGACAGGTTGAAGAACGGGCCGGCCACCGGGTTGGCGGCACCGGCGATCTGGGCCACCTTGTCGGTCCAGCCCGCGTACCAGACCCAGCGGTCGATCGCCTGGTCCACCAGCGCGGCGGCCTTCTTGCCGCCCAGGCCCTCGGCCGCGGCCACCTCGGCGGCGAACTGCTCGCGGCGGCCCTGCAGCATCTCGGCGACCCGGTACAGGACCTGACCGCGGTTGTAGGCGGTGGTCCCGGACCAGCCCTTGACGGCGGCGCGGGCGGCCAGCACGGCGTCCCGGGTGTCCTTGCGGGTCCCGAGCGGGGCGTTGGCGAGCCACTGGCCCTTTCCCGCCGCGCCGGCGGCTGATGTCGCAGTGGTCACCTCGTACACCCGCCCGCTCTCGGAGCGCGGGAACTTCCCGCCGACGTACAGCTTGTAAGTCTTGAAGACGTCAAGTCGCATGGCAGTCTCAGACATCGAGGTAGGCCTCCAGACCGTGCCGGCCACCCTCGCGGCCGTAGCCCGACTCCTTGTAGCCGCCGAACGGCGAGGTCGGGTCGAACTTGTTGAAGGTGTTGGCCCACACCACACCGGCCTTCAGCCGGTCGGCCATCCAGAGGATGCGCGAGCCCTTCTCCGTCCAGATGCCGGCGGAGAGTCCGTACTGGGTGTTGTTGGCCTTCTCCAGCGCCTCGGCCGGGGTGCGGAAGGTCAGCACCGACAGCACCGGGCCGAAGATCTCCTCCCGGGCGATCCGGTGCGCCTGGCTCACGCCGGTGAACAGCGTGGGACGGAACCAGTAACCGGCGGACGGGAGTTCGCACTCCGGCGCCCATCGCTCGGCGCCCTCGGCCTCGCCGGCGGTGGCCAGCTCGGTGATCCGGGCCAGCTGGGCGGCCGAGTTGATGGCGCCGATGTCGGTGTTCTTGTCCAGCGGGTCGCCGACCCGCAGGGTGGCCATCCGGCGCTTGAGGGCGTCCAGCAGCTCGTCCTGGATGGACTCCTGGACCAGCAGCCGGGAGCCGGCGCAGCAGACGTGGCCCTGGTTGAAGAAGATGCCGTTGACGATGCCCTCGACCGCCTGGTCGATCGGCGCGTCGTCGAAGACGATGTTGGCGGCCTTGCCGCCCAGCTCCAGCGACAACTTCTTGCGGGTACCGGCCAGTTGCTTGGCGATCGCGCGGCCGACCGGGGTGGAGCCGGTGAACGCCACCTTGTTGACGTCCGGGTGCGCGGTGAGCGCCGCACCGGTGCGGCCGTCGCCGGTGACGATGTTGACCACACCCTTGGGCAGACCGGCCTGGCGGCAGATCTCGGCGAACCGCAGAGCGGTCAGCGGGGTGGTCTCGGCGGGCTTGAGGACCACGGTGTTGCCGGTGGCCAGCGCCGGGGCGATCTTCCACGCCAGCATCATCAGCGGGAAGTTCCACGGGATGACCTGGCCGGCCACGCCCAGCGGCTTCGGGTTGGGACCGTAGCCGGCGAAGTCCAGCTTGTCCGCCCAGCCCGCGTAGTAGAAGAAGTGCGCGGCGACCAGCGGCAGATCGACGTCCCGGGTCTCCTTGATCGGCTTGCCGTTGTCGATCGACTCCAGCACGGCCAGCTCGCGGGAGCGCTCCTGGATGATCCGGGCGATCCGGAACAGGTACTTGGCGCGCTCGCTGCCGGGCAGCGCCGACCAGTCGGCGAACGCCTTGCGCGCCGCCTTGACGGCGCGGTCGACGTCTTCGTCGGTGCCCTGGGCGAACTCGGCGAGCACCTGCTCGGTGGCCGGGTTGACCGTCTTCAGCGCCTCGCTGCCGCTGGAGTCGGTGAACTGGCCGTTGATGAAGTGGCCGTAGGAGGTGGCGATGTCGCCGGCCGCGGCGGGCGACTCCGGGGCGGGGGCGTACTCGAACAGCCCGCTCTTGCGGACCGGCTCTGCGGCGTTCTTGTTCTTGGCCATGTTCCTCAGTCCACCGTCACGTAGTCGGGACCGGAGTACCGTCCGGTGGTCAGCTTCTGACGCTGCATCAGGAGATCGTTGAGCAGGCTGGAGGCGCCGAAGCGGAACCAGTGCGGGCTCAGCCAGTCGTCGCCCAGGGTCTCGTTGACCATCACCAGGTACTTCATGGCGTCCTTGGTGGTCCGGATGCCGCCGGCCGGCTTCACGCCGACCTGGATTCCGGTCTGCGCCCGGAAGTCGCGGACGGCTTCGAGCATCAGCAGGGTCACCGGGGGAGTGGCGTTGACGGCCACTTTGCCGGTCGAGGTCTTGATGAAGTCGGCACCGGCCAGCATCGCCAGCCAGGAGGCCCGGCGCACGTTGTCGTAGGTCTGCAGCTCGCCGGTCTCGAAGATCACCTTGAGGTGGGCTGAGGTGCCGTCGGGGCGCTTGCACGCCTCCTTGACGGCGGTGATCTCGTTGAAGACGTCCAGGTAGCGGCCGGAGAGGAAGGCGCCGCGGTCGATCACCATGTCGATCTCGTCGGCGCCGGCGGCCACCGCGTCGGCGGTGTCGGCCAGCTTCACCGGCAGCGCGGCCCGGCCGGCCGGGAAGGCGGTGGCGACCGAGGCGACCTGGATGTCGGTGCCCTTCAGCGCCTCCTTGGCGGTGGCGACCATGTCCGGGTAGACGCAGATCGCGGCGACGCGGGGGGCGGTGGGGGCGCTCGGGTCGGGGTTCCGGCCCTTGGCGCACAGGGCGCGCACCTTGCCGACCGTGTCCGCGCCTTCGAGCGTGGTCAGGTCGATCATCGAGATGGCCAGGTCGATGGCGTACGCCTTGGCCGTGGTCTTGATCGAACGGGTGCCGAGGGCGGCGGCGCGGGCCTCCAGGCCGACTTGGTCGACGCCGGGCAGGCCGTGCAGGAAGCGGCGGAGCGAGGCCTCGGACGCCGCGACGTCCTTCAGACCGCCGCCCGCAGCGCCGGGGGCATTGGCTGCAAGAGTGGACATAGTCACCAGAGCAGCATATCTACGCGCGTAGCCGATGGGTAGACGGGGGCGCCTTCGATGCGGGAACGAGATCTGGGCCCGGTGCGGTCGGCCGGACGGCTGACCGGGCCTTCTCAATCTCCGGGCGCTCGGATCACTGACCAGCGCGCCGTCAGCCGATATCGGACCCATTTGGAGCGGGGGCCGGCGTGGGTTCAGCCCTGATGTGAGGCGCCCGGCCCCATGACCGATTCCTTGGGTGCCGCGCAGAGCGCTTCAAGTTCCGTGCGCTGGGGCGGCTGTGCGCCCCAGCGCCGGTTCGGCTATTCCTGCAGGAACGTCTCGCTGAAGCTGGTGCCGCTGGAGCCGAGCGCGCTGGTGCGGGCCTCGTAGGCGCCGTTCGAGGGGTCGAGCGCGACCGGGTTGAAGGATCCGAGGGACTTGCCGTTGACGGTGGCCGAGCTGAAGTTCAGGGTGCCGAAGTTGGGGTAGGCCCCGGTTGGCGACTCGATGATGACCTCGGCGCTGGCCCGCGACGCGGAGAGGGACTTGGTGGTGGTGTAGGTCCAGCCGCGCGAGGAGTTGGTCAGCTTCAGGGTGTACCGGCTGCTCCCGGCGTAGGTGACCGAGGCGTTGATCACGTTGCCGGCCGACACCGGGTAGGAGCTCTGGCTCAGGTAGACCGGGTTCGCGGGGTACATCTCGTACCAGGCCTGGTCCACGGGGCTGCCGCTGGAGCAGTCGGTCGCGACGCCGGTCTGCTCCACGGTGGACGTGCCGTACCCGTCGATGCCGACCCAGGGGGCGTAGAGGTCGTTGGTGGAGTTGCAGGTGGCGTTCGGCTCGGTCCAGCTCGCCGAGACGGAGGTGAAGCCGCTGCCCGTGGCGGCGTAGCCGCCCCAGTTGTAGCCGTTGATGTTGTAGTGCAGGGGGCGGAACGACAGTCCCTGTGCGGCCGCCGCGGTGGTCGGCGCGACAGGGGCGGCGAGGGTGGTTGCCGCTGCCGCGAGGGTGGCGAGGCGTATCAGGAATCGGCGCATGCTGGCTCCTCTGTGGGGGACGATCAGGATGCTCGTGCTCCGACCCCAAGCCGGTGTGGGCGGCTGTGAGGCGGTGGCAGTACAGGATGGCCAACTGTCATGAGTAGGTCAAGGGCCTTGGCATTACTGAGTGTTGGCTGAATTGCCGTGCCAAGTCGAAGGCTTGACGGTGTTTGTGGGGTCTGGCTTCGAGCTACGCGAAAAGAAGTGGCGGCAGCGAGGCCTGAGCAGAAGGCTCGCACTGTGACACTTCACCAGAACGAGATCCGCGTCGATGAGACGGTCGTCCGAGCACTACTGCGGGAGCAGCGACCGGAGTTGGCCGATCTTCCCGTCTCCCCGGCGGGCGCGGGGACGGACAACCGGATGTACCGGCTCGGCGACGAGCTGCTCGTGCGGCTGCCGCGCACCCCGGGCAACGCGGAGGCGGTACGGAAGGAGCAGGCCTGGCTGCCGCGACTGGCGCCGCAGCTGCCCTGCCGCATCCCGGAGTTGGTGCACCGCGGTACGCCGGGGGACGCGTTCCCGCTGGCGTGGTCGGTGTACCGCTGGATCGACGGCGAGGTGGTCGGCCCGGGATCGGTCACCGACTGGCCCGCCTTCGGCACCGACCTGGCGGCGACCGTGCGGCGTCTGCATGCCGTCCCGCTAATGGGGGCCACGCGTGAGGGCGAGCTCAGCTGGTACCGAGGGGGTGACTTGCAGGCCTGCGACGGATGGGTCAGTCGCTGCTTCGACGAGTGCCGGGCGCTCGAGGGCCTGGACCTCGACATCGCGCAGTTGCACCACCGGTGGCAGAGCGCGCTCGCCCTGCCCGGGCCGTCCGGCGGCCAGGTGTGGCTCCACGGCGACCTCAAGCCCAGCAACCTGCTGGTCCGGCACGGCACGTTGCACGCCGTCATCGACTTCGGAGGCCTCTCGATCGGCTTCCCGGACGCCGAGCATGCGGCGGTGTGGGATCTGCCGGCGGCGGCCCGGCGGGCGTACCGGGACGCGCTGGACCTCGACGAGGCGACCTGGCTGCGGGCGAGGGCGTGGGCGATCGCCGTCGGGGTCAGCGGGGTGTCGTACTACTGGGGCACCTACCCCGAGTTCGTCGACGAGTGCCTGTCGCGGCTGCGGGCGATCCTGGAGGAGAAAGGGTGACGTGAACTGTCCCCTTTGAGAACCACCATGGGTGACATGGACAAGGACACCACCACCCAGCCCATCGCCCACGAAGGCCCGCTCGCCGGCCGGGTCGCGCTCGTCGCCGGCGCCACCCGGGGTGCCGGCCGGGCGCTCGCCGTCGAGCTCGGCCGTGCCGGCGCCACCGTGTACGTCACCGGCCGCACCACCCGGGAGCGCGTCAGCGAGGTCGGCCGGGCCACGGAGACCATCGAGGAGACCGCGGAGCTGGTTGCCGCAGCCGGCGGCACCGGTACCGCCGTACCCACCGATCACCTGGACGAGGAGCAGGTGCGCGCCCTCGTCGAGCGGATCGGCCGTGAGCGGGGGCGGCTCGACATCCTCGTCAACGACCTCTGGGGCGGCGAGCACCTGCTCGCCAACTCCGTCTTCGGCAAGAAGAGTTGGGAGACACCGCTGGCCGACGGCCTGCGGATCCTGGAGCTCGGGGTGCGCTCGCACGTGATCACCGCGGCACTGGCCCTCCCGCTGCTGGTCCGCTCGGACGCGCCGCTGCACGTGGAGGTCACCGACGGCACGGCGGGCTTCAACCGCCGCTACCGCGGGAACCTCTACTACGACCTCGCGAAGAACGCCCCGATCCGGATCGCCTTCGGACTGGGCGAGGAACTGGCGGACTACGGGGGCACCGCGGTCGCCGTCACGCCGGGCTTCCTGCGCTCGGAGCAGATGCTCGCCCACTTCGGCGTGACGGAGGAGAACTGGCGCGACGCCATCGCCCGGGAACCGGACTTCGCCCTCGCCGAATCGCCGTACTACCTCGCCCGCGCGGTCGCCGCGCTCGCCGCCGACCCGGACCGGGCGGCCCGCTGGAACGGGAAGTCCGCCTCCAGCGCGGAACTCGCCAAGACCTACGGCGTACGGGACGTGGACGGCAGCCGGCCGGACTGCTGGTCGTACTTCGAGGACGTCAAGTTCCGCGGGAAGGACGGCTCGGTGGACGACTACCGCTGATCCCCCGACTCCCCGCCGTACAACTCGGCGAGGGCCTGCGCGTGCTCGCGGAAGCGGGCCCGCAGGCCCGCCGGGGCCAGCACCTCCACCTCCGCACCCAGCCCGACCAACTGGGCGAAGGCGACCTCCTCCGACTCCACCGGCACATTGAGCGTGATCCGCCCGTCGGCGTCCGGCGCGGTCGCGGAGGCAGACGCCCCGGTCACGCCGGCCGGGTCCACCGCGGCGGGCAAACGGCGCAGCCCCTGCTCCGTCAGGCGCAGGGTGACGGTCGTGCGCAGCAGCGCCCGAGCAAAGGAGCCGGCCTGCGCCTGCCAGTGCGCGGCCAGGTCGAAGGACGGGTCGCGGGCGAAGGGTTCACCGGGAGCGGGGGAGAGCGCCGTGACGCGATCGACGCGGTAGGTGCGCCAAGCGCCGTCCGGGACCCGGCAGACGACGTACCACACCCCCGCCTTCAGGACGAGCCCGTACGGCTCCACCGGGCGGGTCACCACGCGGGGCGGCGCGCCGTCCCGGGCAGGGCGCGCATAGGCCAGCTCGACCGTGCGGTCGGACCACACGGCGCGGGCCAGCACCGGCAGCAGCTCCGGTGCCGACGGCTCGCGGAACCAGGCCGGGGCGTCGAGGTGGAAGCGGCGCGTCGACGACTCGGCCGCCGCGCGCAGCGACGGCAGCAGGGTGGCCGACAGCTTCAGCCGGGCCACCTCCGCCGCGTCCGACAGCCCGAGATCGCGCAGGGCCGTGGGCAGACCGGAGAGGTAGAGCGTCTCCGCCTCGGTGGGACGCAGCGTGGTGAGCCGGGTCCGGTAGCCCGGCGCCAGGTGGTAGCCGCCCGCCCGGCCGCGCTCGGCCCGGATGGGTACCCCTGCCTCCTGCAGGGCCTGCGCGTCACGCTTCACCGCGCGCGCGGACACCCCCAGCTCGCGGGCGAGGGCGGCAGCGGTCAGCCCGGGGCTCGACTGGACGAGGAGCGTCATGCGGATCAGGCGGGCGGCGCGCATGGCTCAAGGATCCCCTCGCCTCGAACGCGAGCGTCAGCCCTGCGGCCGCAGCCCCGCCAGGGTGCGCCGCAGCTCGCCGTACCCGCGCGGGGTGTGGAAGGCCACCTCCTGGCCGCCGCGCAGCACGGTCACCCGGTACGGGACCAGGCCGGTGAGCCGCAGTACGGCGGCGAACGGGGTGAGCAGCAGGCGGATCAGCCACTCGACCAGCCAGAGCGGGACCAGCACGGCGAGGACGATCAGGGCGGGCAGCGCCAGCAGGAACGAGATCGGATCCTGCCCGAGCCCGCCGGGGATGATGTCGTCGGCCCACTCCGGCTTGATCCGCCGGACGCCGGCCAGCCGGTGCCGCCTGATCCGCCAGCGGACGCCCTTCGCGTCTTTCCAGCGCATACCCGTGCCTCCCCGTTCCCCGTGTGTCGGCGGGTGAATATGCCAGAGGTATCGGACGCTTGTCTGCAAAACGCTCGAGAAAGCTCAAATCCCGCACAGATCCTGCGGGAGGGCGGATAACGACCAGCTTGACGCGGGTAGCGTCCACCTCAAGGGGAGGACCGCCTGCCGGGGAGGTGGCACCGTGTTCGAGTCGGCGCAGTGGCCTTTGGTCTGGGCCGGGTTCCTGCTGATCGCCGTGAGCGTTCGGCTGTCGGTGACGGTGCGGGCGCACCGGCACCGGCGGCTGCGGGCGGAGCGGCGGCCCAGCCATCTGGAGTGGCTGCCGGGTCTGGCCGGCCTGATCGCGGTGGTGGACGACGGACCGCGGGTGCTGCGGGCCGACGGCACGGTGCTGGCCGTGACCGGTGAGCTCGCCAGGATCGCGGGTGCCGGGGTGCTCGTCCTGGCGCTCTACGGGGCCATCGTGCTGGTCCGGCGGCCGAGGGGCTGACCGGAAGGTTGCCGGGTTGCGGCCGAACGGTGACCAGTGCGTCCCCGGGTAGCACGGGACCCATGGGGCAGAATCGTCACCATGACCGAATCCGACGGCACGCCCGACCCGGGCACTGCCGCCCCCGCCGACGAGCCGAAGTACGCCGACCAGGTCTTCCGCTCGATGCCCGGCATCATCTCCGGCGTCATGCTGCTGCTCGTCGCCGGCTGGCTGATCGTCGACGCGATGGTGAGCAGCACCGGGAAGACCCCGTGGGTCGCGCTGGCCGCCGCTCCCGTGTTCGCCTTCCCGGTGATCGCCTACACGCTGCGCCCCGCCGTCACGGCCGGGCTCGACCGGGTGGTGATCCGCAACCCGCTGCGCACCGTCACCGTGCCGTGGGCCGAGGTGGAGGGGCTGCGCGCCGGGTACTCGGCGGAGCTGCTGGCCGGCGGCCGCAGCTTCCAGATGTGGGCGGTCCCGGTCTCGCTGCGCCAGCGCAAGAAGGCCAACCGGCGGGTGGCGCGCAGCGCCGCGGAGGGCGACCCGCGCGCCAAGCTGGCGGCCGAGGCCCGCGCTCGCCGCGGTGCCGTGCCCGGTGCGCCGGACCCCAACCGCGCCTGGTCCGACCAGGTGGTCGACCTGCTGCGCGAGCAGGCCGAGCGGAACGCCGTCCGCCCGAGCGCCAAGGGCGAGATCACCGTGGCGTGGTGCTGGTGGGTGATCGCCCCCACCCTGGCCGGGCTGGTGGCCCTGATCACCCTGCTGTCCGTCTGAGACACGGATCCGAGACACCGGAACGCAGAGCGGCCCGCGTCCCCCGAAGCTCGGGGCACGCGGGCCGCAGCCGTCGTACCGGGGGTCAGATCCCCGCGGCCACCGCGAGGTCCCGCTTGAGCGCGCCCAGCAGCTCGGCGGCCCGCTCCCGGGCGCCGGCCAGCTCAGCGGCCGAGCCCACCGGCAGCACGACCTCCAGGTAGCACTTGAGCTTGGGCTCGGTCCCGGACGGCCGGACCACGATCCGGGCGCCGCGCACGGCCTCGCCCGCCAGGTAGTAGCGCAGCCCGTCGGTGGGCGGCAGGTCGGCACTGCCCGCCGTCAGGTCGTCGGCCCGGGTGACGGTCAGGCCGGCCAGCGCGGTCGGCGGCTGCTCGCGCAGGGTGCGCATCGCGGCGGCGATCAGCGACAGGTCCTCGACCCGCACCGACAGCTGGTCGGTGGCGTGCAGGCCGTGGGTCAGCGCCAGCTCGTCCAGCAGGTCGGTCAGGGTGCGCCCGTCCCGCTTGAGGCCGGCGGCCAGCTCGGCGACCAGCAGCGCGGCGGTGATGCCGTCCTTGTCCCGGACGCCCTCGGGGTCGACGCAGTAGCCGAGCGCCTCCTCGTAGCCGTAGCGCAGGCCGTCGGCGCGGGAGATCCACTTGAAACCGGTCAGGGTCTCGGCGTACCCGAGCCCGGCGGCCTCGGCGATCCGGCCGAGCAGGGTGGACGAGACGATGGTGGTGGCGAAGGTGCCCTTGGCCTGCTTGGCGGCCAGCGCGGCGCCGAGCAGCGCGCCCACCTCGTCGCCGCGCAGCATCCGCCAGCCGGTCGGGGCGGCGGCGTCCGGCACGGCCACCGCGCAGCGGTCGGCGTCCGGGTCGTTGGCGATCACCAGGTCCGGGCCGGCCTCGGCGGCGGTGGCGAAGGCCAGGTCCATCGCGCCGGGCTCCTCCGGGTTGGGGAAGGCCACGGTGGGGAACTCCGGGTCCGGGTCGGCCTGCGCGGCGACGACCGTCGGCGCCGGGAAGCCGGCCTGCCGCCAGGCGGCCAGCAGGGTGTCCCGGCCGACCCCGTGCAGCGGGGTGTAGACCACGTTCAGGTCGCGCGGACCGTCCGCGTCCAGCACGGTCGCGGCCCGGGCCAGGTAGGCGTCGACGACCTCGTCGCCGAGCAGCTGCCAGCCGTCGGCGGCGAGCGGGGCGTCGGACAGCGAGCCGATGGCGTCGATCTCGGCGGCGATCGCGGCGTCGGCCGGGGGCACGATCTGCGAGCCGTCGCCCAGGTAGACCTTGTAGCCGTTGTCCTGCGGCGGGTTGTGGCTGGCCGTCACCATCACGCCGGCCGCCGCGCCCAGGTGGCGGATCGCGAAGGCGAGCACCGGGGTGGGCAGCGGGCCGGGCAGCAGCGCGGCGCGCAGGCCGGCGCCGACCATCACCGCGGCGGTGTCCCGGGCGAAGTCGTAGGACTTGTGCCGGGCGTCGTAGCCGACCACCACGAGGTCACCGGCCCCGCCGGCGCGCAGGTACCCGGCCAGGCCGGCGGCGGCCCGGATCACCACGGCGCGGTTCATCCGCATCGGGCCGGCGCCGAGCTCACCGCGCAGGCCGGCGGTGCCGAACTGCAGCCGGTCGGCGAACCGCTCGGCCAGCTGCTGCCAGTCGTCGCCCGCCTCGGCGGCGGCCAGCAGGGCGGCCAGCTCATCGCGGGTCTGGGGGTCGGGGTCCTCGGCCAGCCACTGCTGGACCCGGGCCTTGAGGTTGGTGGTGTCGGCCATCGCTCACTCCGGAATCAGAGGATCGTCGATCAGAGGATCGTCAAGAGGATCAGAGGATCATCAGAAGACAGGAAGCGGCCCGGGCGCGTGTTCGCACCCGGGCCGTGGTGGAACGTCAGATCCGCTCCAGGACCTTCGCCAGCAGCTCGCCCATCCGCTCGGCGGAGGCCTTGCCGGCCTCCAGCACCTCTTCGTGGTTGAGCGGCTCGCCGGTGATGCCGGCGGCCAGGTTGGTGACCAGCGAGATGCCCAGCACCTCGGCGCCGGCCTCGCGGGCGGCGATGGCCTCCAGGGTGGTGGACATGCCGACCAGCTCGCCGCCGATCACCCGGGCCATGTTGACCTCGGCCGGGGTCTCGTAGTGCGGGCCGCGGAACTGCACGTAGACGGCCTCGTCCAGGCTCGCGTCGACCTCCTTGCAGAGGGCGCGCAGCCGCTTGGAGTACAGGTCGGTGAGGTCGACGAAGTTGGCGCCGACGATCGGGGAGTCCGCGGTCAGGTTGATGTGGTCGCTGATCAGCACCGGCTGGCCGGGCTGCCAGCCCTGGCGCAGGCCGCCGCAGCCGTTGGTGAGCACGATGGTCTGGCAGCCCGCCGCGGCGGCGGTGCGGACACCGTGCACCACGGTGGCCACGCCGTGGCCCTCGTAGTAGTGGTTGCGGCCGAGGAAGATCAGCGCGCGCTTGTCGCCAATCTTCACGGAGCGGATCTTGCCCGCGTGGCCGGCCACGGCGGGGGCGGGGAACCCGGGCAGCTCGGTAACGGGGAATTCCGCCACCGTCTCGCCGAGGGCGTCGGCGGCCGGCACCCAGCCGGAGCCCATCACGAGGGCGACGTCGTGGCGCTCGGCGCCGGTCAGCTCGCGCAGCTTCGCTGCGGCGGCCTGAGCGGCGGCATAGGGGTCGGCGGACACGGCGGTCTGAGGAGAAGCGTTCACACGGCCGAGGATAGACAAGAAAATGCCTACGCGCGTAGACAGATCGGGCGGAGCATGCCGGATCGTTACCCGGTTGACCTAAAAGCACCGCATTTGTCCGGGAACGACAGTTGGGCTTCGGCAGAACCGCCAGTTGCCCTCAGCAGGGGCGGTGGCGCAGCTCGCGGACGTAGTCGTCGGGTGCGCCGGCGCTCTCCGCGGCGTCCGCGATCAGCCCGAGGTAGCGGGCCGCGGGCAGGCCGCCCTCGTAGTCGTTCAGCACGTACGTCCAGACCGGCACGTCGCCGTCGAGGGTGTGCGCCCGCAGCCGGATCTTCCGGTAGATGCCGAGCTGCACGCCCTCCCAGCGGTCCAGGCCCTCCTCGTCCATCGGCGCCACGTCGTAGAGCGAGACGAAGACCTGCTCCTTCTCGTCCTCCACCACGGTCGCCAGCGAGCCCTCCCAGCCCAGCTGCTCGCCGCCGAAGGTCAGCCGCCAGCCGTCCAGCCAGCCGGTTCCGCGCAGCGGGGAGTGCGGAGCCCGCCGGCTCATCTGCCGGGAGTCGAGGTTGGTGGCATACGCGGCATACAGCGACATGGGCGTCAGCCTACGGGAGTTGGCGGACCGACCGGTGCGCGGCCGGTCCGCGCCAGTGCCGGGGTGCGGATGTGCGTTCGGTCACAGTCGCGGCGGCCGTGGCAGGTGGCCCGCCCGAACCGCGAGCCCGCTGTTCGCGCCTCAGGCACCGTGCGGGACAATGGGTGACGTGACTCGGATCGTGATCATCGGTGGCGGACCCGGCGGATACGAGGCGGCCCTGGTGGCGGCCCAGCTCGGCGCGGAGGTGACCGTCGTCGACCGCGACGGCCTGGGTGGAGCGTCGGTGCTGACCGACTGCGTGCCGTCCAAGACCCTGATCGCGACCGCGGAGGTGCTGACCAACTTCGACGCCTCGTACCAGGAGCTCGGCATCACCCTGGACGGCGAGACCGAGGGCCGCGAGGAGCGCGCGATCAGCGTCGACCTCGGCAAGGTCAACCGACGGGTGAAGCGGCTGGCGATCGCCCAGTCGCACGACATCACCCAGTCGGTCACCCGGGCCGGCGTCACCGTGCTGCGCGGCAAGGGCCGGCTCGGCGCCGGCGGCCAGGCGGCGGACGGCTCCCGCGAGGTGATCGTCGAGGGTCCGGACGGCGACACCCAGTCGCTGCGCGCCGACACCGTGCTGATCGCCACCGGGGTGCACCCGCGGGAGGCGCCGGACGCCCGGCCGGACGGCGAGCGGATCCTCAACTGGACCCAGATGTACGACATCGAGAAGCTGCCGGCCGAGCTGATCGTGGTCGGTTCCGGTGTCACCGGTGCCGAGTTCGCCGGCGCCTACCAGGCGCTCGGCTCCAAGGTCACCCTGGTCTCCAGCCGCGACCGGGTGCTGCCGGGCGAGGACCCGGACGCCGCCGAGGTGCTGGAGGAGGTCTTCCGGCGCCGCGGCATGAACGTGATGAGCCGGCGGCGCGCCGAGAGCGCCAAGCGCGTGGGCGACCGGGTGGAGGTGACCCTGAACACCGGCGAGGTGATCAGCGGCACCCACTGCCTGATCGCGATCGGCTCCATCCCCAACACCGCGGACATGGGTCTGGAGGAGGCCGGGGTCAAGCTGAACGACTGGGGCCAGATCGTGGTGGACCGGGTCTCCCGCACCTCCGCCTCGGGCGTCTACGCGGCCGGCGACTGCACCGGCGTCTTCATGCTCGCCTCGGTGGCGGCCATGCAGGGCCGGATCGCGATGTACCACGCGCTGGGCGACGCGGTGCAGCCGCTCAATCTGAAGACCATCGCCTCCAACATCTTCACCGACCCGGAGATCGCCACGGTCGGCTACACCGCGGCCGACGTCTCCTGCGGAAAGATGGACGCGGTCGAGATCAAGCTGCCGCTGCGCGGCAACCCGCGGGCCAAGATGCAGGGCATCCGGGACGGCTTCGTGAAGCTCCTCTGCCGCCCCGGCACCGGCATCGTGGTCGGCGGTGTGGTGGTCGCGCCGCGCGCGAGCGAACTGATTCACTCGATCTCGCTCGCGGTGGACAACAGCTTGACGGTCGAGCAGGTCGCGAACGCTTTCACGGTCTACCCGTCGCTGTCCGGTTCCACCGCGGAGGCGGCTCGCCAGCTGCACATTCGCAAGCGGGCCGAGAGCGAATCCTGACCGTTTCACCCGCTTGCGCGGACATATCGTCCGAACGGCCGGGGCGTACCGGAGCATGTCGGCGCGCATTGTAAGGGTGCGCGCCGTGCGATGGTGAGCAGTTCCTGTTACTAGCGGCAAACGCCTGAAAGCGGAGCGTCCGGAGAGTTACCGTCGGTTCTGTGTTTGCTGCAGAACGTCGCCAGTTGATCCTCGAAATGGTGCGGGCCAACGGAGCCGTGTCGCTCCGTGAACTGGCCCGTGTCGTCCAGACCTCCGAAGTCACCGTCCGGCGGGACGTGCGGGCGCTGGAGGCCGAAGGGCTGCTCGACCGCCGACACGGCGGCGCGGTGCTCCCCGGAGGCTTCAGTCGCGAGCCCGGGTACCCGCAGAAAACCCACCTCGCGGCCGCCGAGAAGAGTGCCATCGCCGACCTCGCGGCCACCATGGTCGAGGAAGGCGACCAAGTGGTGATCGGCGCCGGCACCACCAACCAGGAGCTGGCCCGCCGCCTGGCCCGGGTGCCGGGCCTGACGGTGGTCACCAACTCGCTGCTGGTCGCCCAGGCCCTCGCCCATGCCAACCGGGTGGAGGTGGTGATGACCGGCGGCACGCTGCGCGGTTCCAACTACGCCCTGGTCGGCAGCAGTGCCGAGCAGTCGCTCAACGGGCTGCGGGTGACCAAGGCCTTCATCTCCGGCAGTGGCCTGACCGCCGAGCGCGGTCTGTCCACCGCCAACATGCTCTCCGCGAGCGTGGACCGGGCACTGGTGCAGTCGGCCACCGAGGTGATCATCCTCGCCGACCACACCAAGCTCGGCGCGGACAGCATGTTCCAGACCGTCCCGACCGACGCCATCACCCGGCTGGTCACGGACGAGCAGGCTGCCGGGAACGACCCGACCGCCCGCGAGTTGGACGCACTGGCCGACTGCGGCGTGCAGATCTCGCTGGCCCCCCTCGGCCTGACCGCCGAGGCGCCCGGCCATCCGGCGGGGCCGGAGCGCCACCCCCAGCAGCCTCAGCAGCAACCCGGGATGCGCCGGGGGCCAGGCGGGCCAGGCGGGCCGGGAGGAGGTCCAGGGGCCCCGCTGCCCGGCCAGCGCCGCCCCGGGATGGCCGGCGGACCGCCGCCCGGCCTGCTGCCGACCAGGCTGGCCGGGGCGCGCTGACGACGGTGGCCCGCCGGTCCCAGCCTGTGGGCTGGGAGTCAGCGGGCCACTCGGGAGGCGGGGGCCGACGAGCCGCCAGTGGCTGCTGACGGCTCGTCAGTCCTCGATCTCGCGTCGGTCTCGATCTCGCGTCAGTCCGCGAGCGCTCGGTCGCGGAGCGTTCAGTCCTTGATCTCGCAGAGCGCGGCGCCGCTGCTGACGCTCCCGCCGACCTCGGCCTTCAGACCGGTCACGGTGCCGGCCTTGTGGGCGTTGAGCGGCTGCTCCATCTTCATCGCCTCCAGGACCACGATCAGGTCGCCCTCGGCGACCGTCTGGCCCTCCTCGACGGCGACCTTGACGATGGTGCCCTGCATCGGCGAGGCCAGGGTGTCGCCGGAGACGGCCGAACCGGCCTTCTTCGTGCCCACCCGGCGCTTGGCCTTGCCGGCCGGGCCGGCGGCGGCCGGAGCGCTGCCCACGCCCAGCGAGGCGGGCAGCGAGACCTCGATCCGCTTGCCGCCGACCTCGACCACCACGGTCTCCCGGCCGTCCGGCTCCTCGCCGTCGGCCGCACCGCCGGCGAACGGCGGGATGGTGTTGTCGAAGTCGGTCTCGATCCAGCGGGTGTAGACGCTGAACGGGGCGTCGGAGCCGTGCACCTCGGGCGCGAACGCCGGGTCGACGACGACCGCCTGGTGGAACGGGATGGCGGTCGCCATGCCCTCCACCTTGAACTCGGCCAGGGCGCGCTTGGCCCGCTCCAGGGCCTGCTTGCGGTCCCGACCGGTGACGATCAGCTTGGCGAGCAGCGAGTCCCAGGCGGGGCCGATCACCGAGCCGGTCTCCACGCCGGAGTCCAGCCGGACACCGGGGCCGGCCGGCGGCGCGAACAGCGTCACGGTGCCGGGGGCCGGCAGGAAGTTGCGCCCCGGGTCCTCGCCGTTGATCCGGAACTCGAAGGAGTGGGCGCGGATCTTCGGGTCGTCGTAGCCGAGCTCCTCGCCGTCGGCGATCCGGAACATCTCGCGGACCAGGTCGATGCCGGTGACCTCCTCGGTCACCGGGTGCTCGACCTGGAGGCGGGTGTTGACCTCAAGGAACGAGATGGTGCCGTCCAGGGCGACCAGGAACTCGCAGGTGCCGGCGCCGACGTAGCCGGCCTCCTTGAGGATCGCCTTGGAGGCGCGGTACAGCTCGGCGTTCTGCTCGTCGGTCAGGAACGGCGCGGGCGCCTCCTCGACCAGCTTCTGGTGCCGGCGCTGCAGCGAGCAGTCACGGGTGGAGACGACCACCACGTTGCCGTGCTGGTCGGCCAGGCACTGGGTCTCGACGTGCCGCGGGTTGTCCAGGTAGCGCTCCACGAAGCACTCGCCGCGACCGAAGGCGGCGACCGCCTCGCGCACCGCGGACTCGAAGAGCTCCGGGATCTCCTCCAGGGTGCGGGCCACCTTCAGGCCGCGCCCGCCACCGCCGAAGGCGGCCTTGATGGCGACCGGCAGGCCGTGCTCGCGGGCGAACGCGACCACCTCGTCCGGCCCGGAGACCGGGTCCGGGGTGCCGGCCACCAGCGGCGCGCCGGCCCGCTGGGCCACGTGCCGGGCGGTGACCTTGTCACCGAGGTCGCGGATGGCCTGCGGCGGCGGGCCGATCCAGATCAGCCCGGCGTCGAGCACCGCCTGGGCGAATTCGGCGTTCTCTGACAGAAAGCCGTAACCGGGGTGGACGGCGTCCGCACCCGAGTCGGCGGCCGCCTTGAGGACCTTGGCGATGTCCAGGTAGCTGGTGGCCGGGGTGTCGCCGCCGAGCGCATAGGCCTCGTCGGCCGCGCGGACGTGCAGCGCGTCCCGGTCCGGCTCGGCGTATACGGCGACGCTGGCGATACCGGCGTCCGAGCAGGCCCTGGCGACGCGGACGGCGATTTCTCCGCGGTTGGCGATGAGCACCTTGCGCACTGTGGCTCCCTTCTTGAACCTCGATGGAGTTTAGGGATGACGAGGTAGTACCGGCGAGTAGCCCCCAGTGGTGAGCTTGCCCACACGGAGCGTGACGCAGATCGTGATCATGCGCGCACACACCGGCAGGCCCGCAGGTGGCAACGGTACGCCCGCCGCCCGGCCCGCGGCTCCAGCCGCAGCGGCGCGGTCGTGGCCTTCGCCACATCAGCCCGTTCCGGCCGTGGCGGCGGCCTGGACCGGGGCGGTCGCCGCCTCGGTCACATCGGCCACCAACTCGACAACGTCCGGGCCGTAGGTGAGTGGACCGACGACCCGCAGCACCAGTGCGAAGGTTCCGTGCGGGCCGGCGCGGCGGGCCAACTCCCGCTGGTGGGCGCTCAGGTAACGGACCGCCGCATGGTTGGCGATCGCGGTCAGGCCGGATATCACGAAGACCGGGCGGCCGCCGTCGCCGGGGTCGAGGCGGGCCAGCAGGGCGTAGCAGTCGCCGGGCGAGTCCTCGGTGGCGGGTTCCATGCGGAACTCCCGGTCGCCGACCGTGATCGACGACCCGCCGTCGAAACGCACCGCAGGCAGGCGCCAGTTCAGGTGCGCGGCGGTGCGCTCGTTGCTGCTCGGCCCGCCCAGGCAGAACTCGGCCTGCCGGCCGAGGCCCTGGCGGACCTGGTCGTGTGCCACGATGTCCGGCCGGGCTCCGCAGGAGTTGACCAGCACGGCCAACTCCATCAGGGCGCTGACGTCGTCCCGGTGCACACTGTTCTGGCTCGGACTCTTCATGTGCCGGTTGACCACCAGCAGGCACTCCGAGCCGCTCGGCAGCCCGTAGAACGCCTGGAGCCTGGCAGTTCGGCGGCGCCGCCGCAGTGTCTGCAGCAGCCAGCCCGCCGCCGCGCCGATGGCGCTGGTCAGCAGGCCCAGTACGACGTTGAGTACGGCGTCCGTCATCCGGTCCCCCTCCCCGATTACGGCGGGTCAGCCTAGGCCTGCGCGGCTCAGGCGGTCCAGAGATCGGTGATCCGCAGGTCCAACTCGCCCAGCAGCGAGCGCAGCAGCGGCAGCGACAGGCCGATCACGTTGCCGTGGTCGCCCTCGATGCCGGTGATGAACGGCGCCGAGCGGCCGTCGAGGGTGAACGCCCCGGCCACGTGCAGTGGTTCGCCGCTGGCCACGTACGCCTCGATCTCGGCGTCGTCCGGCGCGCCGAAGTGCACGGTGGTGGAGGCGGTCGCCGAGGCGCGGCGGCCGTTTGCGGTGTCGATCACGCAGTGCCCGGTCTGCAGCACCCCGCTGCGCCCGCGCATCGCCTGCCAGCGCCGTCGCGCCTCGGCGGGGTCGGCCGGCTTGCCGAGCGCCTGGCCGTCCAGCTCCAGCACCGAGTCGCAGCCGATCACCAGTTCGCCGCCGGTCAGCCCGGTGGCCACCGCGGCGGCCTTGGCCTCGGCCAGCACCAGGGCCAGTTCACCGGGGGTGGGGGCGCTGAGCGCGTCCTCGTCCACCCCGCTGACGATCACCTTCGGGTCGAGGCCGGCCTGCCGGAGCAGACCCAGCCGGGCGGGGGAGGCGGAGGCGAGGACCAGGGTGCGGCGATCAGTCATGGCGCCCAGCCTAGGGCCTGCCGCCAGGCCGGGACGCGGGCCGGGAGACGGCTCAGAAGAGGATCAGCACGACCGCCATCAGCAGCACGGCGAAGGCCAGCAGCCGGCCGGCCCGGCGCAGCATCTCGGCGGCGCGCCGGGCCTCGGGGGAGGGTTCGTGGGACGGATCGGACCAGAGCACCGCCCCAGTCTGGCCCGATCCGGCCCGAATTGCCTGAGTACGCGTACTCAGCCGCTGCTCAGCTTCCGCTCAGTGCGCCCAACCGGAGGTACGCCAGACGTTCGGGCCGGGGTGCGGCGCCGACCGCATGGCGCGGGACCGGTCGGTCCACGGGGAGGCCGGGCCGCTCGCCACCCGCGCCGCCGCCTCGCGGGCGGCCTGTGCAGCGGCGGCCCGGGTTTGGACCACCGCCAGGACGGTGGCCAACTCCTCGGGGGTCGGCTGCCCGTGCAGCACATGGATCTCGGACATCGTCGAGTCCTTCCCGTCCTTCCTGGGCCTACAGGGGGATGTTGCCGTGCTTCTTCGGCGGCAGCACCTCGCGCTTGCCGCGCAGTGCCCGCAGGCCCCGGACGATGTGCTTGCGGGTCTCGGAGGGCGGGATCACCGCGTCCACGTAGCCGCGCTCGGCCGCCAGGTAGGGGTTGAGCAGGGTGTCCTCGTACTCGGCGACCAGTTCGGCGCGCCGGGCCTCCACGTCGTGGCCCGCGGCGGCGGCCTCGGCCAGCTCCCGGCGGTAGACGATGTTGGCCGCGCCCTGCGCGCCCATCACGGCGATCTGCGCGGTCGGCCAGGCCAGGTTGAGGTCGGCGCCCAGGTGCTTGGAGCCCATCACGTCGTAGGCGCCGCCGAAGGCCTTGCGGGTGATCACGGTGATCAGCGGCACGGTGGCCTCGGCGTAGGCGTAGATCAGCTTGGCGCCGCGGCGGATGATGCCGTCCCACTCCTGGCCGGTGCCGGGCAGGAAGCCGGGCACGTCGACGAAGGTCAGCACCGGGATGTTGAAGCTGTCGCAGGTCCGCACGAACCGGGCGGCCTTCTCGCTGGCCGCGATGTCCAGGCAGCCGGCCAGGTCCATCGGCTGGTTGCCGACCACGCCGACCGCGTGGCCCTCGACCCGGCCGAAGCCGGTGATGATGTTCCCGGCGTAGAGCGGCTGGGTCTCCAGGAACTCGCCGTCGTCGAGCACGTGCTCGATCACCTTGCGCATGTCGTACGGCTGGTTGGCCGAGTCCGGCACGATGGTGTCGAGCTCCAGGTCCAGCTCGGAGACCTCGAGGTCGGCCTCCTCGGGGTAGGCCGGCGGGTCGCTCAGGTTGTTGGAGGGCAGGTACGACAGCAGGCTCTTGACGTACTCGATCGCCTCCTTCTCGTCCGAGGCGAGGTAGTGCGCGTTGCCGGACTTGGTGTTGTGGGTCCGGGCGCCGCCCAGCTCCTCCATGCCGACGTCCTCACCGGTGACCGTCTTGATCACGTCGGGGCCGGTGATGAACATGTGCGAGGTCTGGTCGGCCATCACCACGAAGTCGGTGATCGCGGGGGAGTAGACCGCGCCGCCCGCGCACGGGCCCATGATCAGCGAGATCTGCGGGATCACCCCGGAGGCGTGCACATTGCGGCGGAAGATCTCGCCGTAGAGGCCGAGCGAGACCACGCCCTCCTGGATCCGGGCGCCGCCGGAGTCGTTGATCCCGATCACCGGGCAGCCCGTCTTCAGTGCGAAGTCCATCACCTTGACGATCTTCTCGCCGAAGACCTCGCCGAGCGAGCCGCCGAAGACCGTGAAGTCCTGGGCGAAGACCGCGACCTGACGGCCGTCCACGGTGCCGTAGCCGGTGACCACGCCGTCGCCGTACGGCCGGTTCTTCTGCTGGCCGAAGTTGGTGGAGCGGTGCCGGGCGAACTCGTCGAACTCCACGAAGGAGTCCTCGTCCAGCAGCTCCAGCACTCGCTCACGGGCCGTCAACTTGCCCTTGGCGTGCTGCTTCTCGACCGCCGCGGCGGAGCCGGAGTGCACCGCCTCGTCGATCCGGCGGCGCAGATCGGCGAGCTTTCCGGCGGTGGTGTGCGGGTCCGGCGAGGTGGACAGGTCGGTCATCCGGGGGAGTTCCTCACGTGAGCGACGCGGTGGAGGGTGGCGGAGCCCGGCAGGGCAGCGCGGTGCCGTGGACTACCGCTGGGTAGCCTAGCCAGCCGCCCGCCATCGGTGTTATGGCCAGCGACACAGTGTGTCAACCGGCCGTTCTGCGGCACGATGGGGCGGCCTAGGCGTGGTTAGGCTGGCCCCATGACCGAAGACCGTCCCCGCCGCAGCGGACTGCGTGGCTTCGGCCACGAAGGGCCCTCCCCCTGGACCGACCTCGACCGCCCGCCGCTGGACGCCGCCGCGCTCCGCCACGACCTGCTGGTCCCCGGCGGCCTGTGGACGGCGCTGGACGTGGTCGAGGTGACCGGCTCCACCAACACCGACCTCACCGAGCGGGCCCGGGCCGGCGCCGCCGAGGGCACGGTGCTGATCGCTGAGCGGCAGGACGCGGCGCGCGGCCGGCTGGACCGCCGCTGGTCGGCGCCGGCCCGCTCCGGCCTCTTCATGTCGATGCTGCTGCGCCCCACGGTGCCCCGGGAGCGCCTCGGCTGGCTGCCGATCCTGGTCGGCGTCTCGGTGGCGTCCACGCTGAGCCGGATCGCCGGAACACAGGCCGGCCTGAAGTGGCCCAACGACCTCCAGGTGGAGATCGACGGCGCCGAGCGCAAGCTGGGCGGCATCCTCACCGAGCTGACCGGCGAGGCCGTCGTGGTCGGCCTCGGCCTGAACGTCTCGCTGCGCGCCGAGGAACTGCCGGTGCCCACCGCCGCCTCGCTGGCGCTGGCCGGCGCCGAGGTCACCGACCGGGCCACCCTGCTGCGCGCCCTGCTGCGCGAGTTCGCCGAGCTCTACGGCGACTGGCAGGAGGCGCACGGCGACCCGCAGGCCAGCGGACTGCTGCCGGCCTACACCGCGCGCTGCACCACGCTCGGCCGCCAGGTGCGGGTGCAGCTCCCCGGCGATCGCGAACTGCTCGGCGAGGCCGTGGCGTTGGACGGCGACGGCCGGCTGGTGGTGCGGACCGCGGACGGCACCCGGCAGGCGGTCGGCGCCGGCGACGTGGTGCACGTGCGGCCGGAACCTCGTTAGTCCCGGAGCCCGGATGCCCCGGATCCGGGAATTCCGTGCGACGATTCCCGTTGGCACGGTGTGAGGCGCGCCACTGTCCGCCGGGCGGCGGCCGGCTCACCGCAGATGGGATCTACGGCAAGTGCGACCGCACGGGGACGGACCGGTGGCAGACGACGACGGGCACGCGTCGCAGGAGGACGCGCGCGGCAACGGCGGCTCCGAGGACGCGGACGCCACTGTGGCGCTCGACCTGGAGGAGCTGATCCTGGGGGCGCCGCGCCGCTACACCCCCTACCAGGCGGCCCGCACCGCCGAGGTGCCGATGGAGCTGGCCACCCGGTTCTGGCGGGCCATGGGCTTTCCGGACATCGGCCAGTCCCGGGCGCTCAACGACGGCGACGTGATCGCGCTGCGCCGCCTCGCCGGGCTGGTGGAGTCCGGGCTGATCAACGAGTCGATGGCGATCCAGGTGGCCCGCTCCACCGGCCAGACCACCTCGCGGCTGGCCGGCTGGCAGATGGACACCTTCCTGGAGAACCTGACCCAGGCCGCCGAGCCCGGGCTGACCCGGGCCGAGGTGGCATATCCGCTGGTCGAGCTGCTGCTGCCGGAGCTGGAGCAGTTCCTGGTCTACGTCTGGCGGCGCCAGCTGGCCGCGGTCACCGGCCGGGTGGTGCAGGCCGCCGAGGACACCGAGATCACCAGCGGCCGGCTCGCGGTGGGCTTCGCCGACCTGGTCGGCTTCACCCGGCTCTCCCGGCGGCTGGAGGAGGAGGAGCTCGGCTCGCTGGTGGAGACCTTCGAGTCGACCTGCGCCGATCTGATCGCCGGCCAGGGCGGTCGGCTGATCAAGACGCTGGGCGACGAGATCCTGTTCGTCTCCGAGGATCCGGTCACCGCCGCCGAGATCGCGCTCAGCCTGGTGGAGACGCTCACCGAGGACGACTCCATCCCGGCGCTGCGGGTCGGCATGGCGTTCGGCACCGTCACCTCCCGGATGGGCGACGTCTTCGGCACCACGGTCAACCTGGCCAGTCGGCTCACCTCGATCGCGCAGCGGGACGCGGTGCTGATCGACGGCGAGTTCGCCGCCGCGCTGGAGCAGGCCGGGGCGGCCACCAGCGGCGCGACGGACGGCACCGGATCCGCCCAGTCGCAGCTGGCCGAGGCACTGGCGGCCGCCTCCGGGGCGCCGCTCGGCGTGGTCGGTCCGCAGCAGCCGGGTCCCGGCCGGACCCGCTTCCACCTGCAGGCGATGTGGCGCCGCCCGGTCCGCGGGCTCGGCCTGGTCGAGCCGTGGCTGCTGACCCGTTGGATCAGGTCGGCGGCGGGGTAGCGGCGCCGGGCCGCAACCGCTCTGGCAGTCTGCTGGATTTCGGGCCGATTTCGATCAATTCGCCCTACTCTGGTCCCGTGATGGCGGACCTGGAACACCCCGACAGTGCCCCCGCTCAGGTGACGGCGAGTGGGCTCGACCGGCGCCTGCAGGCGGTGGTGGAGCTGGCCCAGGACATGGCCGGGGCGCAGAGCGCGCTGGAGGCCGTGCGGGCCGCCGCCGTCCGGGCCACCGCTGCGCTGGACGCCACCATGGCCGCCGTCTCGGTCTGGGACCGCGAGTCGGGGCGGCTGCGGGTGCTGGTCAACCACGGCGCGCTGGCGGCCGGCGAGGAGGAGATCCCAGAGGACGAGTCCTATCCGGTCGCGGACTTCCCGGAGATCGTCACCTACCTCGACGAGCACTGGACGACCGGCCGGCTGCCCCGGGCCTGGGTGCAGACCGCCGAGACTGCTGAGACTCCCGAGGGGGCGCCCGTCGGGAAGGCCGGCTTCGGCGCCGACGCGCACCCGGCCGCCGCCGCGTTCGCCCGGGCCCGCGCCGCCGGGCTGCGCCGGCGCGGCCGCTCCTGCTGCCTGGTCGCGCCGATCGTGCTGCACGGGCAGGCCTGGGGCGAGCTGTACCTGGCGCGCACCGCCGAGCTGCCGGTCTTCACCGAGGCCGACACGCAGTACGCGACCCTGCTGGCCGCGCAGATCTCGGCCGGCCTGGCGCAGACCGAGCGGCTGGCCGACCTGCGCCGGCTGGCCTTCACCGATCCGCTGACCGGCCTGGCCAACCGGCGCGCGGTGGACGCCCAGCTGGAGGCCGCGCTGGCCGTCCACAACCAGGACGGCTCGGTGGTCTCGCTGGTCGTCTGCGATGTCAACGGCCTCAAGCGGATCAACGACCGGCACGGTCACGAGATGGGTGACCGGCTGCTGCAGCGGTTCGCCAACCAGCTCTCGATGGCCGGTGCCAAGTTGCCCGGCTCGCTCGCCGCCCGGCTCGGCGGGGACGAGTTCTGCCTGCTGGCGCAGGGCCAGAAGGCCGACGAGGTGGTCGCGGTGGCCGAGGAGCTGTGCACCCGCGCGCTGCAGCTGGCCGATGGCGAGGGGGTGGCCTGCGGGGTCGCCTCGACCGGGGACGCGATCGGCCCGGTCTCCACCCCCGACCGGCTGTTCCGGCTGGCCGACGCCGCGCAGTACCGGGCCAAGGCGGCGCGCGCCGCGCATCCGGTGGTGGCCGGGCGCAGCCACGGCCCGGGGCTGGCCCCCGACCCGACGGTGCTGCTGGCCGACTCGGCGGAGCAGCGGCGCACGGACGGGCGCTGGCGCCCGGGGGCCGGCCCGGTGCGCGGGCCGCACGGCGACCGGCGGCGGTTCCGCGGCGCCGCGCACAGCGCCGACCCGGGCCAGCTGCTCACCGCGGTGCTGGCCGCGCTGGACGAGGAGGGCGGGCCGCGCACCCTGCATCCGGCCGACACGCTGGGCCGGCTGGCCGCCGTCGCCGAGACGGCGGCCCGGCTGCTGGACGCGGTGGCCTGGTGGATCTCCTACGTACCGCCGGGCTCCCGGCGGATGCACACCGCCCAGCACGCGGTGTTCCGGCTGACCAGCGGCCCGGGCACCGAGGGCGAGCACTCGGTCTCCCCATCGGCGGCCCGGCGGGCGGAGAGCCAGGGGGTCCCCCCGGCCGGAGGTTGGGGGAGGGCCCGGATCGAGGCCCCGGACGCGGTCTTCGACCTGGACCACTACCCGCTCACCCGGCGGGCGGTGGGCGGCGGCAGCTTCGCGCTGCGCACCGGGGCGGCGGGCAACGACCCGGCGGAGGAGGCGGTGCTGGTGGTCGGCGGCTACCGGGGGATGGCGGCCGCGGGCGGGGCGAACGCGGCGGGCGGCTGGCTGGTGGAGCTGTTCGCCGACGACGCCACGCTGCCGCTGGGTCAGATCGCGCCCGCGCTGCGGGCGCTGGTGGCGGTGGCGCTGGCGGGGCCGTGTTCGCCGCCGCCGTCCTGACCGGGTCCGCGCGGACAGTCCTGACAACCCGGATCGTTGCACAAGACCCGGTTGTCATATCTTCATTCAGCTGATCTGATAGTGCATATGGATATGCACAGTGCTCCGGCCGCCGACGCGCCGCTTGTTCAGGTCGGCAAGGCCGACGTCACCGCCGAGGACGTGCTCGCCGTGGCACGCGGCAACGCCCGGATCGAGCTGGGCCCCGACGCCCTCGCCGAGATGGCCGCCTCCCGGGCCCGGATCGACGCGCTGGCCGCCGAGCCGCGCCCGGTCTACGGGGTCTCCACCGGCTTCGGCGCGCTCGCCGTCCGCCACATCAGCCCCGAGCTGCGGGCCCAGCTGCAGCGTTCGCTGGTCCGCTCGCACGCGGCCGGCATGGGCCCGGTGGTGGAGCGCGAGGTCACCCGCGCGCTGATGTTCCTGCGCCTGAAGACCCTGGCCTCCGGTCGCACCGGGGTGCGCCCGCTGGTCGCCGAGACCATGGCCGCGATCCTGAACGCCGGGATCACCCCGGTCGTCCACGAGTACGGCTCGCTCGGCTGTTCCGGCGACCTCGCCCCGCTGTCGCACTGCGCCCTGGTGCTGATGGGCGAGGGCCTGGCCTACGGCCCGGACGGCGCCGAGCGCCCGGCCGGCGAGCTGCTCGCCGAGGCTGGCATCACCCCGGTCGAGCTGCTGGAGAAGGAGGGCCTGGCCCTCATCAACGGCACCGACGGCATGCTCGGCATGCTGGTGATGGCGATCGCCGACCTCTCCCGGCTGTTCACCACCGCCGACATCACCGCCGCGATGACCATGGAGGCGCTGCTCGGCACCGAGAAGGTGCTGGCGCCCGAGCTGCACGCGCCGATCCGCCCGCACCCGGGCCAGGCGCTCAGCGCCGCCAACATGCTCGCCGTGGTGCAGGGCTCCGGGCTGACCGGCCACCACCAGGACGACGCCCCGCGGGTGCAGGACGCCTACTCGATCCGCTGCGCCCCGCAGGTGGCCGGCGCCGGCCGGGACACCCTGGCGCACGCCCGCACGGTGGCCGGGCGCGAGCTGGCCGCCTCGGTCGACAACCCGGTGGTGCTGCCCGACGGCCGGGTGGAGTCCAACGGCAACTTCCACGGCGCCCCGGTCGCCTATGTGCTGGACTTCCTGGCCATCGCCGCCGCCGACCTGGGCTCGATCGCCGAGCGCCGCACCGACCGGCTGCTGGACAAGGCCCGCTCGCACGGCCTGCCGGCCTTCCTGGCCGACGACCCGGGCGTGGACTCCGGTCTGATGATCGCCCAGTACACCCAGGCCGCGCTGGTCAGCGAGAACAAGCGGCTCGCCAACCCGGCCTCGGTGGACTCCATCCCGTCCTCGGCGATGCAGGAGGACCACGTCTCGATGGGCTGGTCCGCGGCCCGCAAGCTCCGCCAGGCGGTGGACAACCTGGGCCGGATCCTGGCCGTCGAGCTGACCGCCGCCGCCCGGGCGCTGGAGATCCGCACCACCGACTCCGACGCGCACCTCGCGCCCGGCACCGCCGCCGCGCTGGCCGCCGCCCGCGCGGCCGGGGTCGGCGGGGCCGGCCGGGACCGCTTCCTGGCGCCGGACCTGGCCGCCGCCGAGGCCCTGGTCGCCTCCGGCGAGCTGGTCCGCGCCGTCGAGACGGTCACCGGGCCGCTGGCCTGAGCCCCGGGCAGCCGCGCGGAACGGGAGCCGTTCAAGCCCACTCGCTCCGCGCGGCGCCGCCCCGGCGCTCCTCGCGCTCCAGCCGGTGGCCGAGCGAGGCCGCCAGGTTGACCCCGACGATCCCGGCCCAGGCGATCACCAGGCCCATGCCGTTCATCACGGCCATGCCGATCCCGGTCAGCGGGACCGCCAGCACCAGCGAGAAGTACGGCAGCTTGGAACCGCCGCCGGGCCGGAACCGGCGGCGCGGCTCCACATCGGCCGGCCTCTCGGCCAGCCGCTCGGCGACGCGCTGCTCGACCCGGGCGTCCAGCCGGGCGTCGACCCGGGCCAGGAACGAGTCGATCAGCTCGGACTCGTACTCCGGGCCCAGCTCGCGGCGGGCCTCCAGGGCGGCGTCGAGGTCACGGCGGACCTCGGAAGGCTGAGACTGCATGCCACCAGGCTGGCGTCCGGACAGCCGGGCGGTCCAGCCGGAACGGAGTCTCCCAGGGGTAAATCAGGGTCATCCCTGAGGGCACCCCGCCGTCGGGCTCGTCCCGGTATACGAGAACATCATTGCCGTCCGAGTATCCGCTCCTGCACAGTCGACCGGACACCCGCCGCCCGAAGGGACCCACACCATGACCGAGTCGTCCCTGGGCCCGTCCGCCCGACTCCTCGAACTGTTCGACGGCCACCGTCTGACGCCCACTCAGCGCCGGATCGCACACGCCCTGGTCCGGCACGCCGCCGAGGCGCCGTTCCTGTCCAGCGTGGAGGTGGCCGAGCTGGCCGGGGTCAGCCAGCCCTCGGTCACCCGGTTCGCGGTGGCGCTCGGCTACGACGGCTACCCGGCGCTGCGCCGGCGGCTGCGCGAGCTCGGCGGCGAGCCGGCCCCGCCGGAGACCCCCACGGAGGCGGTGCGCAACGAGCACCAGCAGGCGGTGCTCGCCGAGATCGCCCATCTGCGCCGGCTCGCCGAACTCCTCGCCGACCCGGAGCCGATCGTGCGCGCCGCCCGGCTGCTGGCCGCCTCCCGGCCGCTGCCGGTGCTCGGCCTGCGGGCCGCCTCCGCCCAGGCGCGCGGCTTCGCCTACTTCGCGGCCAAGGTGCACCCCGACATCCGGCTGCTCGACGAGGGCGGCTCGATGCTCGCCGACCGGATCGAGCAGGCCGTCGCGGCCGGCGCCAGCGCGCTGCTCTGCTTCGCGCTGCCCCGCTACCCGCGCGAGCTGATGGACGCGCTCGTGGTGGCCAGGGACTGCGGGCTGACCGTGCTCACCGTGGCCGACAGCGCCTTCGCGCCGGTGGCCAGGCTCTCCGACCTGATGCTGCCCGCCGAGGTGGGCACCGGCCTGGTCTTCGACACCGCCTGTGCGCCCATGGTGCTCGGGCGGGTGCTGCTGCAGACGATGTGCGACGAACTGCCGGGCGCCGAAGCCCGGTTGGAGGCGATCGAGCAGTCCGCGGCGGCCCGAGGACTGTTCCTGGAGTAAACCGGGCATCCCCTCGGGGGAACCAACGGGGGGTGTCGCCGTGCGGGTGATCCATGAAATGAGGCAGGTCGGCCGACTCGCCTCCGGCGCCCTGGAATGGGCCTGCCCCACCTGCGGCCGACGGGTCGCGCTGGCCGAGCCACCCGCGCCCGCGCTCACCGTGCTGGACCCGGGCGACGAGACCGCCGTCCACATCGGCCTGACCACCCCCGGCCGCGCCACCGCCAACCCCGGCGAGCCCTACGGCCTGGGCCCCGTCCAGGAGATCCCCCGCCCGCCCTCCCTCCCCATGCTCCCCGCCGACCCGCCCGACACGGCCGCCGCCGACCGCGCCTGGCTGGCCGAGATCGGCATCGACTGGGGTGGCGGGGAAGCGGCTTGACGGAGCGTCAGGATTCACGCCTGCCGGTTGGGGGAAAGCAGTCCTGATCGAATCCGCCAGACCCTGGCCGACCCCGGGCTGATTGGATATATTCAGACTGCTCAATCCTGAATGAATCCATCCGCAAGGAGGCCGCCATGGCGGAGCAGCAGATCAGCGGTGCGCGCGAGGTGCGTGCGGCGCGCGGGACGGGCCTGACCGCCCAGGGGTGGCAGCAGGAGGCCGCCCTGCGGATGCTCATGAACAACCTCGATCCCGAGGTCGCCGAGCACCCGTCGAAGCTCGTCGTCTACGGCGGCACCGGCAAGGCGGCGCGGGACTGGCGGTCCTTCGACGCGATGGTGAAGACCCTGCGCGGGCTGAAGCAGGACGAGACCATGCTGGTGCAGTCCGGCCGCCCGGTCGGCGTGATGCAGACCCACGAGTGGGCGCCGCGGGTGATCCTCGCCAACTCCAACCTGGTCGGCGACTGGGCCAACTGGGAGGAGTTCCGCCGCCTGGAGAGCCTCGGGCTCACCATGTACGGCCAGATGACCGCCGGCTCCTGGATCTACATCGGCACCCAGGGCATCCTGCAGGGCACCTACGAGACCTTCGCGGCCGTCGCCAACAAGCGCTTCAACGGGACCCTCGAAGGCACCATCACCCTCACCGCCGGCCTCGGCGGCATGGGCGGCGCCCAGCCGCTGGCCGTCACCATGAACGGCGGCGTGGCGATCTGCATCGACTGCGACCCGTCCCGGATCTCCCGCCGGATCGAGCACCGCTACCTGGACGTCGAGGCGAACAGCCTGGAGCACGCCCTGGAGCTGGCCACCGCCGCCCGGGACAAGAAGCAGCCGCTCTCCATCGGCCTGCTGGGCAACGCCGCCGAGCTGTTCCCGCAGCTGCTCGCGATGGACGCGCCGATCGACATCGTCACCGACCAGACCAGCGCCCACGACCCGCTGGCCTACCTGCCGCTCGGCGTCGCGTTCGACGACATGGCCGACTACGCGGCGAGCAAGCCGGCCGAGTTCACCCAGCGCTCGCGCGAGTCGATGGCCAAGCACGTGGAGGCGATGGTCGGCTTCATGGACCGCGGCGCCGAGGTCTTCGACTACGGCAACTCGATCCGCGGCGAGGCCCAACTGGCCGGCTACGACCGCGCGTTCGCCTTCCCCGGGTTCGTCCCGGCGTACATCCGCCCGCTGTTCTGCGAGGGCAAGGGCCCGTTCCGCTGGGCCGCGCTCTCCGGCGACCCGCAGGACATCCACAAGACCGACAAGGCCGTGCTCGACCTGTTCCCGGAGAACGAGTCGCTGCACCGCTGGATCAAGATGGCCCAGGAGAAGGTGCACTTCCAGGGCCTGCCGGCGCGGATCTGCTGGCTCGGCTACGGCGAGCGCGACAAGGCCGGCGAGCGGTTCAACGACATGGTGGCCGGCGGCGAGCTGTCCGCCCCGATCGTGATCGGCCGCGACCACCTGGACTGCGGCTCGGTCGCCTCCCCGTACCGCGAGACCGAGGCCATGCTGGACGGCTCCGACGCGATCGCCGACTGGCCGCTGCTCAACGCCATGGTCAACGTGGCCTCCGGCGCCTCCTGGGTGTCGATCCACCACGGCGGCGGCGTCGGCATCGGCCGCTCGATCCACGCCGGCCAGGTCACGGTGGCCGACGGCACCCCGCTGGCCGGCGAGAAGATCCGCCGGGTGCTCACCAACGACCCGGGCATGGGCGTGATCCGGCACGTGGACGCCGGCTACGACCGCGCGTCCGAGGTCGCCGCCGAGCGCGGCGTTCGCGTGCCGATGGGCGAGCTGTGACGCTGCCGAGCTTCGAGGAGATGTGGGCGGAGCTGCTCCCCGTGGGCCGCTCCGCCGCCTCCGGCGGCTACCGCCGGCACGCCTGGAACACCGCCGACGCCGAGTGCCGGGCCTGGTTCGAGCAGCAGGCCCGGGCCCGCGGCCTGCACTACGAGCTGGACCGCAACGGCAACCAGTGGGCCTGGCTGGGCGACCCGCAGGGCGAGGGGGCGATCGTCACCGGGTCCCACCTGGACTCGGTGCCGGACGGCGGCGCCTTCGACGGCCCGCTCGGCGTGGTCTCGTCGTTCGCCGCCCTGGACCGACTGCGCGAGCGCGAGGCGCGGTTCACCAAGCCGCTGGCGATCGTCAACTTCGGCGACGAGGAGGGCGCCCGGTTCGGGGTGGCCTGCGTCGGCTCCCGGCTGGCCGCCGGCGTGCTCACCCCCGAGCAGGCCTTCGAGCTGCGCGACGCCGACGGGGTCCGGCTGCCGGACGCCATGGAGCGGGCCGGTCAGGACCCCACCGCGATCGGCGCCGACCCGGCGCGGCTCGGTCGGATCGGCGCCTTCGTGGAGCTCCACGTCGAGCAGGGCCGCTACCTGGCCGAGGACCAGTCGGTCGGCGTCGCGTCCGCGATCTGGCCGCACGGCCGCTGGCGGTTCGACTTCCACGGCGAGGCCAACCACGCCGGTACCACCCGGCTGGACGACCGGCACGACCCGATGCTCACCTACGCCAACACGGTGCTCTCGGCCCGCAAGAAGGCCCGGCTGGCCGGCGCGCTGGCCACCTTCGGCAAGATCTCGGTGGAGCCCAACGGCACCAACGCGATCGCCTCCCTGGTGCGCGGCTGGCTGGACTCCCGGGCCGCCGACGAGGCCACCCTCACCGAGCTGGTCGAGCAGATCCACCAGGCGGCCGCCGAGCGCGGCGAGCGGGACGGGGTCAAGGTCGAGCTGGTCCGCGAGTCCTACACCCCCGTGGTGGAGTTCGACGGGCCGCTGCGCGACCGGCTGGCCCGCACCCTGCACGGCGCCCCGGTGCTGCCCACCGGCGCGGGACACGACGCCGGAATCCTGGCATCCGCCGTTCCGACCGCCATGCTGTTCGTACGTAACCCGAGCGGCGTGTCGCACTCGCCGGCCGAGCACGCCGAACTCGCCGACTGCCTGGCGGGTGTGTCGGCGCTGGCGGACGTACTGGAGGACCTGGCATGTCAGTAGTGAAGACGTACTGGGCCGAGCACGCCTGGCTGCCGCACGTCAACGGACCGGTGGTGGAGCCGGACGTGCTGGTCGAGGTGGCCGCCGACGGCCGGATCGCCCGGGTGGTGCCGGACAGCGGGCCCTGCCCGCCCGGCGCCGTCCGGCTGGCCGGCCTGCTGGTGCCCGGCCAGGCCAACGCCCACTCGCACGCCTTCCACCGGGCGCTGCGCGGCACCGTTCAGGTGGGCTCCGGCACCTTCTGGACCTGGCGCGACACCATGTACCGGTTCGCCGCCGCGCTCGACCCGGACAGCTACCTGGAGCTGGCCGCCGCGGTCTACGCCGAGATGGCGCTGGCCGGGATCACCGCCGTCGGCGAGTTCCACTACCTGCACCACGCCCCGGGCGGCGCCCGCTACGCCGACCCGAACGCGATGGGCGAGGCGCTGATCGAGGCCGCCGCCCGGGCCGGCATCCGGATCACCCTGCTGGACACCTGCTACCTCTCGGCCGGCTTCGGCGCCGAACTGACCAAGCCCCAGCTGCGGTTCGGCGACGGCGACGCGAACGCCTGGGCCGAGCGGGCCACCGCGCTGAAGCCCCGGGAGCACGCCCGGATCGGCGCGGCCATCCACTCGGTGCGCGCCGTGCCGGCCGAGCAGCTGGGCACCGTCGCGCACTGGGCCGCGATGCGCAAGGCCCCGCTGCACGTCCACCTGTCCGAGCAGACCGCCGAGAACGACGCCTGCCTCACCGCGCACGGCGTCACCCCGACCCGGCTGCTCGCCGACCACGGGGTGCTCGGCCCGCGCACCAGCGCGGTGCACGCCACCCACCTCTCCGAGGAGGACATCAAGCTGCTGTCCGACTCCTCCACGGTGATCTGCATGTGCCCGACCACCGAGCGGGACCTCGCCGACGGCATCGGCCCGGCCCGCCAACTGGCCAGCGCCGGCTGCCCGGTGACCCTGGGTAGTGACAGCCACGCGGTGATCGACCCGTTCGAGGAGGCCCGGGCGCTGGAGCTCAACGAGCGGCTGCGCAGCCGCACCCGCGGGCACTGGACCGCCAACGCGCTGCTGCGGGCCGGCACCGAGGACGGGCACGCCTCGCTCGGCTGGCCCGAGGCCGGGCGGATCGAGGCCGGGGCGCTGGCCGACTTCACGGTGCTCGCACTGGACTCGGTGCGCACCACCGGCCCCACCCCGCGGCTCGGCGTCGAGACCGCCGTGTTCGCCGCCACGGCCTCCGACGTGCGGCATGTGGTGGTCGGCGGCCGGCAGATCGTCATCGACGGGGTGCACGCCCTGGTGCCCGACGTCGCGTCGGCACTGCAGACCTCCATCTCCGCCCTGAAGGTGTCATGACCAGCACGCTCATCACCAACATCGGCACCCTGGTCACCAACGACCCGTCACATCCCGGGCTGCTCGGCCTCGTCGAGGACGCCGCCGTGGTGCTGGACGGCTCGGTGGTCACCTGGACCGGACCCGCCGCGGACGCGCCCGCCGCCGACCAGCGGTTCGACGCGGCCGGCCGGGCCCTGCTGCCCGGCTTCGTGGACTCGCACGCCCACCTGGTCTTCGCCGGGGACCGCACCGCCGAGTTCAACGCCCGGATGTCCGGCCAGGCCTACACCGCGGGCGGCATCCGCACCACGGTGGCCGCCACCCGGGCGGCGACCGACGCCGAACTGGACGCCAACGTGGCCCGGTTCGTTGCCGAGGCGCTGCGCCAGGGCACCACCACCGTGGAGTGCAAGTCGGGTTACGGCCTGACCGTGGCCGACGAGGCCCGGGCGCTGCGGATCGCCGGGGCGCACACCCCGGAGACCACCTACCTCGGCGCCCACGTGGTGGCACCGGAGTTCGCCGACGACCCGGCGGGCTACGTCGACCTGGTCACCGGGGAGATGCTGGACGCCTGCGCCCCGCACGCCCGCTGGGTGGACGTCTTCTGCGAGCGCGGCGCCTTCGACGGCGACCAGGCGCGGGCGGTCCTGACCGCCGGGATGGAGCGCGGGCTGATCCCCCGGGTGCACGCCAACCAGCTCACCCACGGGCCGGGCGTGCAGCTGGCGGTGGAGCTGGGCGCCGCCTCGGCGGACCACTGCACGCACCTGACGGACGCGGACGTCGCCGCACTGGCCGACTCGACCACGGTGGCCACGCTGCTGCCCGGTGCCGAGTTCTCCACCCGGGCGCCCTACCCCGACGCCCGCCGGCTGCTCGACGCCGGTGCCACCGTGGCGCTGTCCACCGACTGCAACCCGGGCTCCAGCTTCACCAGCTCGATGGCCTTCTGCATCGCGGTGGCCGTGCGCGAGATGGGCATGACCCCGGACGAGGCCGTGCACGCCGCCACCGCCGGCGGCGCCCGCGCCCTGCGCCGCACCGACGTCGGCCGGATCGCCCCCGGCGCCCGCGCCGACCTGCTGCTCCTGGACGCCCCCTCCCCGGTCCACCTCGCCTACCGCCCCGGCGTCCCCCTCACCGCCGCCGTCTGGCGCGCGGGGGTCCGGGAGGTGTGACCCACCAGCGCAACGGCCGAGGGCCGGCACTCCTTGCTGGAGTGCCGGCCCTCGGCCGTGTGGCGGCGCGGTGCGTCAGTGCACGTCGCCCATGAGCCGGATGACCTTCTTGCGGTACATCACCAGGGCCACACCGGCGATCAGGGCGGCGACGCCCTGGATCGCGAAGTACCAGGTGGAGCCGGTGGCGTCGCCGAGGCCCAGCTGGAGGATGGCGGCCACGCAGTCACCGGCGGTGACGGCGAGGAACCAGACACCCATCATCTGGCTGGCGTACTTGGCCGGGGCCAGCTTGGTGGTGACGGAGAGGCCGACCGGGGAGAGGGTCAGCTCACCGACGGTCTGGACCAGGTAGACCAGGGCCAGCCAGAGCGGCGAGACCTTGACGCCACCGGTGGCGGCGGCCATCGCCAGCATCATCACGATGAACGAGGCGCCGATCATCAGCAGGCCGACGGCGAACTTCATCGTGGTGCTGGGGTTCTTGGCCCGGCGGGACAGCCAGACCCAGAGCCAGGCGAAGACCGGGGCCAGCGCCATGATGTACAGCGGGTTCAGCGACTGGAACCAGCTGGACGGGAAGTGGTAGCCGAGGATCGACAGGTTGGTGCTGTCGTCGGCGAAGACGCTCAGCGTGGAGCCGGACTGGTCGTAGATCATCCAGAACACGGCGGCGACCACGAAGAACCAGATGTAGCCGCTGATCTTCGACTGCTCGGCGGAGGTCAGGTCCTTGTCCCGCTTGAAGCGGGCGAAGACGGCCACCGGGATCGCGATGCCGGCGATGGACAGCGGCCAGACCGCCCAGTTGATGGTGAAGTGGCCGGTCGCCACGACGACGCCGTAGAAGACCGCGGCCAGCAGCAGCCAGAAGGCGCCCTTGCGCAGCAGCGCGCTCTTCTCGGCGGCGGTGATCGGCGAGCCGATCTCGTCGCTCTTCGCGCTCAGGTGGCGGCTGCCCAGCAGGTACTGGCCCAGGCCCAGCGCCATGCCGATACCGGCCAGGGCGAAGCCCAGGTGCCAGTTGACGCTCTGGCCGACGGTGCCGATGACCAGCGGGGCGGCGAAGGCACCGAGGTTGATGCCCATGTAGAAGATGGTGAAGCCGCCGTCCCGGCGCGGGTCGTTGGGCCCGTCGTAGAGGTGGCCGACCATGGTGGAGATGTTGGCCTTCAGCAGGCCGGAGCCGACCGCGATGAAGACCAGGCCGACGAAGAAGCTGGCCTCGACCGGAACGGCCAGCAGGAAGTGGCCGATCATGATGATCGTGCCGCCCAGCGCCACGGTCTTGCGGGCGCCGAGGAGGCGGTCGGCGATCCAGCCGCCCGGCAGGGCGAGCAGGTACACCATGGCGTTGTAGACGCTGTAGATCGCGGTCGCCAGGGCGACCTTCATTCCCAGGCCGCCGTGGTTGGTGCCGGCGACCATGTAGAGCACCAGCAGGGCTCGCATGCCGTAGAAGCTGAAGCGCTCCCAGGTCTCGGTCATGAAGAGTGTGGCGAGTCCTCGGGGGTGCCCGAAGAAGGTCTTGCCGCCAGAAGGAGCGCCCGGCTTGAGGCCGGCGTCCAGGGTGGTGGTTGACGCCATCAGTGGTTGTTCCTTGCCTGACTGTATGGAACGCCCCCGCCCTGGGGGGATGGTGGGCGGGGGCGTGCTCACACGGTGTAGTCCTGCTCGCTGCTCGGGCAGGGGCACCGCGGTGCGTACCGCGGGGACTTAGCCACTGTACGTCGCGTTATTCCACGACATGACGGTACAAAAGACACCGGGTGAATAACAGAAAGATCAAGGCGGGCCCGACTGGGTGCTGAAATCGATGGTAATGCAGCAAGAGATCCTTCGAAGACAAGGTCGAATCGGAGGATCTGTGCCCGCTGCGGGTGTGGCGCCGAAGGCCGGCCGTTATCTGATCTTGGTTTGGCGGCTACGCGCTGTGAACTAGTTCACAGGTATCCCCGGCCGCTTATACGTATGAGCGGACGCGTCGCCCTGGTGTCGCCCTCGCGCCGTTCGAGCGACGCGCGCCGGGCGCGTGCGCCGTCCTCCGGGCGGTCGGGGACTGATCGCAGGGCCGTGGGCCGACTAACATCGCCCCCATGACCTGTGTGCTGCTCGCTGAGGACGATCCGGCAATCTCCGAACCGCTGGCCCGTGCGCTGCGTCGCGAGGGCTACGAGGTACTGGTCCGCGAGGACGGCCCGACCGCCCTGGAAGCGGGACTGGAGGAGGAGGTCGACCTGATCGTCCTCGACCTCGGCCTGCCCGAGATGGACGGCCTGGAGGTCTGCCGCCGACTGCGGGCGGACGGCCGCAGCTGCCCGGTGCTGGTGCTCACCGCCCGGGCCGACGAGGTGGACACCGTGGTCGGCCTGGACGCCGGTGCCGACGACTACGTGACCAAGCCGTTCCGGCTGGCCGAGTTGCTGGCCCGGGTGCGGGCCCTGCTGCGGCGCGGCAACGTCGACTCGCTCTCCACCGGCGCCCACGGCGTGCGGATCGACATCGAGTCGCACCGCGCCTGGGTCGGTGAGGAGGAGCTCACCCTCTCCGCCAAGGAGTTCGAGCTGCTGCGGGTGCTGGTGCGGGACGCCGGCCGGGTGGTGACCCGGGAGGACATCATGCGCCAGGTCTGGGACACCACCTGGTGGACCTCGACCAAGACGCTGGACATGCACATCTCCTGGCTGCGCAAGAAGCTCGGCGACGACGCCACCAACCCGCGCTACATCGCCACCGTGCGCGGCGTCGGCTTCCGGTTCGAGAAGAACTGATCCGAGGAGAGCTGACTCGAGAAGAACTGACTCGAGGAGAGCTGACTCGAGGAGAGCGGACGCACCACTGGAGCCGGCGCGTCCGCACCGCGCCGGACCGTCGACAGGGAAGCAGGACCCACCCGCTGTGAAGCGCCGCATGATCAACTCGCTCCTTGGCGTGGTCCTGGTGGTGGTCACGGTGTTCTGCGTGCCGCTCGCCCTGGTCGAGAAGCAGACCATCACCAGCACCGCGCAGAACCGGGTGGACGCGGCCGCGGTGCGGCTGCTCGGCCTGGTGGAGACCCGGCTGGCGGCCGGCGAACCGGTCACCGGTGAGCGGATCGGTACCGGCGTGGTGGAGGGCGACTACGCCGAGATCACCGTGCCGGGCCAACCACCGGTGGCCATCGGCGACCAGCCGACCGGCGGCCGGCCGCTGCGCGCCACCGAGACCGGCCCGCACGGTGAGACGGTGACGGTGGAGCAGTCCCGCCACGACGTGGACCGCGACACCGCCAACATGCTGCTGCTGATCGGGCTGGTGGCGCTGCTGGCGGTGGCGGCCGCGGTGGCGCTGGCGCTCTGGCAGGCCCGCCGGCTGACCCGCCCGCTGATCGACCTGGCCGAGACCGCCGAGCGGCTCGGCTCCGGCGACCCGCGCCCGCGCGACCGCCGCTACGGGGTGGCCGAACTGGACCGGGTGGCCGAGGTGTTGGACGGCAGCGCCGAGCGGATCGGCCGGATGCTCACCGCCGAGCGGCGCCTCGCCTCCGACGCCTCGCACCAACTGCGCACCCCGCTGACCGCGCTGTCGATGCGCCTGGAGGAGATCACCGCACTGGCCCACCAGCCGGAGACGGTGCGCGAGGAGGCCACCATCGCGCTGCAGCAGGTGGAGCGGCTGACCGACGTGGTGCAGCGGCTGCTCACCAACCAGCGCGACACCCACGGCCCGTCGTCCGCCGGCTTCGACCTCGACGAGGTGGTCAAGCAGCAGGCCGAGGAGTGGTCGGCGTCACTGCGCGGCACCGGGCGGCGGCTGGTCACCGAGGGGCTGAGCCACGTGCACGCGATGGGCACCCCGGGCACGGTCTCCCAGGTGCTGGCCACCCTGATCGAGAACTCGCTGATGCACGGCGGCGGCACGGTCACCCTGCGGGTGCGGCCCTCGGGCAGCTCGGTGGTGGTGGAGGTGCAGGACGAAGGCCAGGGCGTGCCGGCCGAGCTGGGCAACCGGGTCTTCGAAAGGGCCGTCAGCGGGCGCAACTCCACCGGCATCGGCCTGGCGGTGGCCCGCGATCTGGCGGAGGCGGACGGCGGGCGGCTGGAGCTGCTCTCGCTCAAGCCGCCGGTCTTCGCGCTCTTCCTGCCGCGCAGCAGCGCGGTGGTGGAGCCGGACTGAATCAGCTGTTGCTGTACTCCGGACCGAATCAGCTGTTGCTGTACTGCTGCACCGGCTGGTCGGCGAGGATCCGCTCGGCCTGGGCGACCACGGTCGGCTCGGCCAGCTCGGGCATCGTCTTGAACACCCAGGTGCGGTAGGAGAAGAAGCGGAACAGCGTGGCGATCCCGGTGCCGATCACCTTGGAGCCGTTGTAGGCGAGGGTGCCGGTCATGGCCAGCGAGTAGGTGGTGAACCAGACGGTGCCGTTCTCGATCAGCAGGCCGATGGCGCTGAACACCAGGAAGAGGGTGATCTCCCGGCGGCGCGAGGCGGCGTCGCTGTCCCGGTAGACCCAGTAGCGGTAGCCGACGTAGTTGGCCACGATCGCCACGATGGTGCCGATAACCGAGCAGCGCACCGGCGCCCAGTGGGTGGCGTGCAGCACGGCGTTGGAGACACCGAAGTTCACGGCGATGCCGCCCAGGCCCACTATCGCGAACTGGAGAACCTCTCCGGAGACGCCGCGCAGCCGCTGGACGGGGGAGGGGCGTCGATGTGCACCGGTCTTGGTCATCCGAGGAGGTCTCCTGATTCCTGACACTGGGCCATCCAGGCTACCGGCTCGTCATGAGAGCTCTAGCGTGCGAGATGGCCACGGGCGCCCCTGCCGCACCCCCGCGCCCGCCGGTGCACCCGCCCCGACCGGCCCGGATATCCTGGCACTGTGACTTTTCCGGGCAGCGCGAAATTTCCAGTGGTGGGCATGGTCGGCGGCGGCCAGCTGTCCCGCATGACACATGACGCCGGCATCCCGCTCGGCATCCGCTTCAAGCTCCTCGCCGACACCCCGCAGGACTCCGCGGCCCAGGTGGTCGCCGAGACCGTCCTCGGGGACTACCGCGACCTGGAGACGCTGCGGGCCTTCGCGGCCGGCTGCGACGTGATCACCTTCGACCACGAGCACGTGCCCATCGAGCACCTGAAGGCCCTGCAGGCCGACGGCGTGGTGGTCCGCCCCGGCCCCCACGCGCTGGTCAACGCCCAGGACAAGGGCGTGATGCGGGCCAAGCTGGACTCCATCGGGGTGCCCTGCCCGCGGCACCGCCTGGTCGCCGACCCGGCCGACGTCACCGCGTTCGCGGGCGAGGGCTCCGGATACCCGGTGGTGCTGAAGACCGTCCGCGGCGGCTATGACGGCAAGGGCGTCTGGGTGGTGGCCGACGAGCAGCAGGCGCAGGCCCCGTTCCTGGCCGGCGTGCCGGTGCTCGCCGAGGAGAAGGTCGACTTCGTGCGCGAGCTGGCCGCCGATGTGGTGCGCTCGCCCAGCGGCCAGGCGGTCGCCTACCCGGTGGTGGAGAGCCTCCAGGAGGACGGTGTCTGCGCCGAGGTCACCGCGCCGGCTCCGGAGCTGGATGCGGCGCTGGCGATCGAGGCCCAGGAACTGGCCCTGCGGATCGCCGGCGAGCTGGACATCACCGGCCACCTGGCGGTCGAGCTGTTCCAGACCCGGGACGGCCGGATCCTGGTCAACGAGCTCGCCATGCGCCCGCACAACTCCGGCCACTGGTCGATCGACGGCGCGGTCACCTCGCAGTTCGAGAACCACCTGCGCGCGGTGCTGGACCTGCCGCTCGGCGACCCGCGCCCGCGCGCCCGGTGGACCGTGATGGTCAATGTGCTCGGCGGCGACTACCCCGACATGTACCACGCCTTCCTGCACTGCATGGCCCGCGACCCGGGCCTGCGGATCCACATGTACGGCAAGGACGTGAAGCCCGGCCGCAAGGTGGGCCACGTCACCGTCTTCGGGGACGACCTCGACGACGTGCGCGAGCGGGCGCGGCACGCGGCCGCCTACCTGAGAGGCACCATCACCGAATGACGAACAGCGCCACTCCCCTCGTCGGCATCGCCATGGGCTCCGACTCCGACTGGTCGGTGATGGAGGCCGCCGCCCAGGCGCTCGACGAGTTCGAGGTGCCCTACGAGGTCAACGTGCTCTCCGCGCACCGGATGCCGCGCGAGATGATCGCCTACGGCGAGCAGGCGCACACCCGCGGCCTCAAGGCGATCATCGCCGGGGCCGGTGGCGCCGCCCACCTGCCGGGCATGCTGGCCTCGGTCACCCCGCTGCCGGTGATCGGCGTCCCGGTGCCGCTGCGCTACCTGGACGGCATGGACAGCCTGCTCTCCATCGTGCAGATGCCGGCCGGGGTGCCGGTGGCGACCGTCTCGGTGGCCGGGGCCCGCAACGCCGGCCTGCTGGCGGTGCGCATGGTCGCCGCCTTCGACCCGGAGCTGACCGAGAAGATGGTCGACTTCCAGCACGACCTGAACGCCCAGGCCACCGAGAAGGGCAAGAAGTTGCGTGCCAAGGTGGCGGGTTCCACCTCCTTCGGCTTCGCCAAGTAGTTCCATGGGGAGATGACTCCTCCCGAACAGCTTTCCAGGGCGCGTGCCCTGTTGGCCGCCGCGCCCGTGGTGGACGGTCACAACGACCTGCCGTGGGCGATGCGCGAGCAGGCCGGCTACGACCTGGACGCCATCGATCTGGCGGCCGACCAGCGGCACCGCCTGCACACCGACCTCGACCGGCTGACCGCCGGCGGGGTCGGTGCGCAGTTCTGGTCCGTCTACGTGCCTTGCGAGCTGACCGGCGATCAGGCGGTCAGCGCAACCCTGGAGCAGGTCGACTTCGTGCGTGCCCTGGCGGGCCGGTTCCCGGACCGGCTGCGGCTGGCGCTGACCGCCGACCAGGTCGAGGCGGCCCGGGCGGACGGGCGGATCGCCTCGCTGATGGGCGCCGAGGGCGGGCACAGCATCAACTCCTCGCTGGCTACCCTGCGGGCGCTCTACGAGCTCGGGGTGCGTTACATGACCCTCACCCACAACTCGAACACGCCGTGGGCCGACTCGGCGACCGACGAGCCGTCAGCCGGCGGGCTGACCAGGTTCGGCGAGGAGGTGGTCCGCGAGATGAACCGGCTCGGCATGCTGGTCGACCTCTCGCACACCTCGCCCGACACCATGCGCGCCGCCCTGCGGGTCACCGAGGCACCGGTGATCTTCTCGCACTCCTCCTCCCGCGCGGTCAGCGACCACCCGCGCAACATCCCGGACGACGTGCTGGCCCAGCTGCGGGCCAACGGGGGCGTGGCGATGGCCATCTTCGTGCCCAAGTTCATCGACGCCCGGGCCGGGGAGTGGACCGCCAAGGCCGCCGCGGAGCTGGAGGCCCACGGGTTCCACCCGCTGGACCACACTCCGGAGGCGATGGAGGTGCTGCACGCCTTCGAGGGGCGCGAGCCCCGCCCGGTCACCACGGCGGCCACCGTCGCCGACCACCTGGACCACATGCGCGAGGTGGCCGGCATCGACCACCTGGGCATCGGCGGCGACTTCGACGGCACCGCCTACACCCCGGCCGGTCTGGACGACGTCTCCGGCTACCCCAACCTGATCGCCGAACTGCTCGACCGCGGCTGGTCCGAGGCCGACCTCGCCAAGCTGACCTGGCAGAACGCCCTGCGGGTGCTGCGCGCTGCCGAGGACACGGCCCGCCACCTGCGGACCACCCGGCGGCCCTCCATCGCCACCCGGGCCGAGCTGGACGGCTGATCGCGCCGAGCCGCACGGCTGATCGCCGAGCCCGGACGGCTGAGCCGACCCGCCGTCAGCCGGCCGCCCGGGCGGGGGCGCGGGTGGTCAGCCGAGCAGCGGGATCTCGATGGCCGGGCACTTGTCCATCACCATGTCCAGGCCGGCCGCCGTGGTGCGTTCGAAGGCCGCCTCGTCTATCACGTCGAGCTGGAACCAGACCGCCTTGGCGCCGGCCGCCACCGCCTCGTCGGCCACCTGACCGGCCAGCTCGCTGTTGACGAACACATCGACCACGTCGACGGGGAACGGCACGGCGGCCAGCGACGGATACCCCTGCTCGCCGTGCACCGTCTCCGCCTTGGGGTGGATCGGCACGATCCGCTTGCCGAAGCGCTGCAGCACCTTGGCGACCCCGAAGGCGGCTCGCCGTTCGTTGTTGGACAGCCCGACGATCGCCCAGGTGTCGCCGCTCTGGGTGAGGATCCTGCGGACGGTCGCCGAGTCCCGGAAGTCAGTCATGACCACTGGAACCGCCCCCGCCCGTGGCGCATTCCGGGTCCGGCATCAACCGAATGGTTGATGCCGGGGCCCTACGTCCGGCTGATGTCCGGCATCCATCGTTTCGACGGTCCGAAGCCAACCCGATGATTGATCCCCCCGAGGGGGTCCGCGCGAGAGATTGGAGGCACGGCGAGAACGCCGCAGACGATCCGAAAGGGGGGCCGGTCATGGCCGTCATCGAAGTCGAGCACCTGCACAAGCGGTACGGGCAGGTCACCGCGGTGCGGGACGTTTCGTTCCAGGTCGAGCAGGGCGAGATCTTCGGCATCCTCGGCCCCAACGGCGCGGGCAAGACCACCACGGTGGAGTGCCTGTCGGGGCTGCGGCAGGCGGACGGCGGGCGGGTCTCGGTGCTCGGCCTCGACCCGGTCCGGCAGCGGGACGAGCTGCGCCAGGTGCTGGGGGTCCAGCTGCAGGCGAGCGGGCTGCCGGACAAGCTCCGGGTCCGCGAGGCGCTGGAGCTCTACGCCTCGTTCTACCGGCAGCCGGCCGACCCGGTGGAGCTGATGGACCGGCTGGGCCTGGCCGAGAAGGCCGATGCCCGCTACAAGAAGCTCTCCGGCGGCCAGCAGCAGCGGCTGGCGATCGCGCTGGCGATGATCGGCCGGCCGCGCGCGGTGGTGCTGGACGAGCTGACCACCGGCCTCGATCCGCATGCCCGCCGCACCACGTGGGAGTTGGTCGAGCAGGTCCGCGACACCGGGGTCACGGTGCTGCTGGTCACCCACTTCATGGAGGAGGCCGAGCGGCTCTGCGACCGGGTGGCGCTGATCGACCGCGGCGAGGTGGTCGCGGTGGACACGCCCGCCGGTCTGGCCGCCCGGGCCGGGCAGCGGCAGCGGATGCGCTTCAGGCCGTCCGCCCCGCTGCCCGAGGAGGCGCTGCGCGCGCTGCCCGAGGTGGCCGAACTCACCTGGCACGGACCAGTGGTGGAGATCAGCGGCACCGGCAACCTGGTGCACGCGGTCACCGCCCAGCTGGCCCGCGCCCAGATCATCGCGGCCGACCTGCGGGTCGACCAGGCCAGCCTGGACGACGCCTTCATCGCCCTGACCGGCCACACCGACGCCGACTGACGCGCCGCCACCCCGCGCCGCCACCCCATCCCTCTCCTGACGAAGGGCCAGCCCGCCATGTCCGCTGTTCTCCACTTCCCCCGCCGGGGCCTGCGCACCCTGACCGTCACCCAGGCCAAGCTGCTGCTGCGGGAGCCGGCCGCGCTGGCCTGGCTCGGCCTGCCGGTGCTGCTGGTGGTGATCTTCGGCAACATCCCGGCCTTCCAGACCCCGGCCGCCACCCTGGGCGGCAAGCGGGTGATCGACGTCTACGTGCCCACCCTGGCCGCGATGGTGCCGCTCTTCCTGGCCTGCACCGCGCTGCCGATGACCATGGCCGGCTGGCGGGAGAAGGACGTGCTGCGCCGGCTCTCGGTCAGCCCGGTGCCCGCGGCCGGGATGCTGGCCGCGCTGGTGGCCGTGATCGCCGGGCTGGCTGCCGCCGGGGTGGCCGTGGTCGTGGCGATCGGCGCGCTCGCCTTCGACGTCTCCACCCCGGCCAACCCCGGCGCGGTGCTCGTCACCTTGCTGTTCGGCAGCGCGGCGGTGCTCGCACTCGGGCTGCTGATCGCCGCCCGGGCCCGCACCGGCGCGGCGGCCAGCGGGCTCGGGGTGCCGCTGATGGTGCTCAACTTCTTCGCCACCGGTCTCTACGTCCCGATCGCACAGCTGCCCCGGGTGCTGCAGCGGATCTGCGAGTTCATCCCGTTCGGGGCGGTGACGGCGGCCTGGTCCGGCCACGGGCAGCTGTGGCAGCACCTGCTGGTGCTGGCCGGCTACACGGTGGTGGCGGGGCTGCTCGCGGCCCGGACCTTCCGGTGGGAGTGAGGGCGGTGGCACCGGGCGAGGACCGGCCCGTCATCATGGCCGATGTGACGACGGACGCACCGATTTCCGCTACGGAGGGCCGCCTCGGCCGGCTCCAGGGCTGGATACCCCAGGTGGGCTTGCTTCTCTCCGCAGGGCTGGCCCTGGGCCTGGGCCCGGACGGCACCGGCTACCAGGTGCTGGTGCCGGTCCTGGCCGTGGCCGCCGCCGCCTGGTACGCGCTGATGGCGGTCGACCCGCAGGAGGCCGAGTGGCGGCGGGTCAAGGCGGTGGTCTTCTATGTCGGCCTGCTGGTGCTGATCGGCGCGCTGGTGGCGGTCAGCCCGTACTTCGGCTTCTTCGGCTTCACCGGCTACCTGAAGGTGGCGGTGCTGCCGAGGCGGCTCTGGTGGCCCGGGATCACGGTCACGGCCGCGCTGATGGCCACCTGTCAGCTGGGCGGCGTGTGGAACGTGCACGGCGAGCTGGTCGGCATCTACCTCGGCCTGGTGGTGGTCAATGTGCTGCTCGCCGGCACGGTCACCTTCCGGTCCATCGAGGAGGACCAGCGCAGTCGCCAGCGGGCCCTGCACATCGACGAGTTGGCGGAGGCCAACCGGCGGCTGCGGGAGACCATGGCGGAGAACGCCGGGCTGCACGCGCAGTTGGTGACGCAGGCCCGCGAGGCGGGGGTGCTGGACGAGCGGCAGCGGATGGCCGGGGAGATCCACGACACCATCGCCCAGGGGCTGACCGGGATCGTCCGCCAACTGGAGGCCGCCGAGCGGTTCGACGCCGATCCCGAGCGGCGGCTCCACCATGTGGCCACCGCCCGCCAGCTGGCCAGGGAGAGCCTGGCGGAGGCCCGCCGCTCGGTCCAGGCGCTGCGGCCCGGCCCGCTGGCCGACGCCCAACTGCCGGATGCCGTCCAGGACTTGGCGGAGCGCTGGGAGCGCAGTTCAGGAGTCGCAGCCGGGGTGACGGTGACCGGCACGGCGTTCCCGCTGCCGCCCGCGCTGGAGGTGGTGCTGTTCCGCGCGGCCCAGGAGGGGTTGGCCAACATCGCCAAGCACGCCCGGGCCTCCCGGGTCGGACTGACCCTCAGCTACACCCACGAGGTGGTGCTGCTGGACGTGTTGGACGACGGCGTGGGCTTCGAGCCGCCCGACGAGACGGCGAGCGGCGAAAGCTACGGCCTGACGGCGATGCGGCAGCGGCTGCTGCAGGTCGGCGGCAGCCTGGTGATCGAGAGTGCCCCGGGCGAGGGCACCGCGCTCAGCATCAGTGTGCCCGCCCTGCGGGTCCCGGGTGCCGTCGGGCTGTTGGAGAATGCACCGTGACCATTCGCCTGCTGATCGTCGACGACCATCCCATCGTGCGTGACGGACTGCGCGGTGTCTTCGAGGGGGATCCCGACTTCGAGGTCGTCGGTGAGGCGGGGAACGGTGCCGAGGGGGTCGACCGGGCGCTGGCGCTGGCACCGGACGTGGTGCTGATGGACCTGCGGATGCCCGAGGTCGGCGGCGTCGAGGCGATCCGGCGGCTGCGTGACCGGGCGCCGGCGGTGCGGGTGCTGGTGCTGACCACCTATGACAGCGACGCCGACGTGCTGCCGGCGGTCGAGGCCGGCGCCACCGGGTACCTGCTCAAGGACGCGCCGCGCGAGGAGTTGGTCCGTGCGGTGCGGGCGGCCCGGGCAGGGCAGGCGGTGCTGGCGCCGACGGTGGCGCAGAAGCTCATGGGGCGGATGCGCGAGCCCGCTCCCAGCCCGGCCGCCGAGGTGCTGACCGAGCGCGAGCTGGAGGTGCTGAGGCTGGTGGCGGCCGGCAGCACCAACAAGGAGTCGGCGCGCCGGTTGTTCATCAGCGAGGCCACCGTCAAGACCCATCTGCTGCACCTGTACGCCAAGCTCGGTGTGCGGGACCGCGCGGCGGCCGTCGCCGAGGGCTACGAGCGCGGGCTGCTCGGCTGACGCGCGGTCACTCGCTGAACGGGCGCCCCATCGCGCGGTAGCGCCAGCCGGCCGCCCGCCAGCGCTTGCCGTCCAGCACATTGCGTCCGTCCAGCAGCCGCCGGCGGGCGACCACCTCGCCGAGCACCGCCGGGTCCAGCTCGCGGAACTCCTGCCACTCCGTCAGGTGCAGCACCACATGGGCGCCGACGACGGCCTCGATGGGGGAGTCGGCGTAGCTGAGCGAGGGGAACATCTTGCGGGCGTTGTCCATGGCGCGCGGGTCGTAGACCGTCACCTGGGCGCCCTGCAGCTGGATCTGGGCGGCCACATTGAGCGCGGGGGAGTCCCGGATGTCGTCCGAGTCCGGCTTGAACGCGGCGCCGAGCACCGCGACCCGCCGGTCCAGGAAGCCGCCGTCGCACTGCTCGCGGGCCAGCTCGACCATCCGGGAGCGGCGGCGCATGTTGATCGAGTCGACCTCGCGCAGGAAGGTCAGCGCCTGGTCGGCGCCGAGCTCGCCGGCCCGGGCCATGAACGCCCGGATGTCCTTGGGCAGGCAGCCGCCGCCGAAGCCGAGGCCGGCGTTGAGGAACCGGCCGCCGATCCGCTCGTCGTAGGAGAGCGCCTTGCTGAGCAGCGTTACGTCCGCGCCGGAGGCCTCGCAGACCTCGGCCATCGCGTTGATGAAGGAGATCTTGGTGGCCAGGAAGGAGTTGGCGGCGGCCTTGACCATTTCGGCGGTCGGGTAGTCGGTGACCACCAGCGGCACGCCTTCTGCCAGCGGCGTCGCGTAGACCTGGCGGAGCAGCTCCTCGGCCCGGCCGCCCTCGCGCACCCCGATCACGATCCGGTCCGGGTGCAGGGTGTCACCCAACGCGAAGCCCTCGCGCAGGAACTCCGGGTTCCAGGCCAGCTCGACGCCGTCGCCGGCCGGGGCCAGCGCCGCCAGCCGCTCGGCCAGCCGCCGGGCGCTGCCGACCGGCACCGTGGACTTGCCGACCACCAGGGCCGGGCGGGTCAGCTGCGGGGCCAGGGCGTCCACGGCCGCGTCCACATGGGACATGTCGGCGGCGAACTCGCCCCGGCGCTGCGGAGTGTTGACGCAGATGAAGTGAACGTCGGCGAACTCGCCCACCTCCTGCCAGGAGGAGGTGAAGCGCAGCCGCCCGGTCGAACCGGGGTGCCCGGCGACGTGCTTGACCAGCAGCTCGCTCAGTCCGGGCTCGTACATCGGGACCCGGCCGGCCGCCAGGGAGGCCAGCTTCTCCTGGTCCACATCGAGTCCGAGCACCTCGAAGCCCAGCTCCGCGAGGCAGGCGGCGTGGGTGGCGCCGAGGTAGCCGGTGCCGATGACCGAGATGCGCAGGGCCACGGGGTTCCCCTTTACGGGCCGCCGGGGTATGACCGGCACGGGCGGGACGAGGTGCAGCCACCGATGGTATCGGCTGGTGCCATGTCACCCACGTCACGTCCCCGCTACGCAGGGGTAAGGCCTAGAATGTGGACTTACTTAACAGTAACTAACGTTCATACGCAGAGGGGCGCACACCATGGCGAGCAGTGCCGATTTCGACCTCTTCCAGATCTCGGAGGAGCACCAGATGCTCCGTGAGACGGTCCGCGCGCTCGCCGAGGCCAAGATCGCCCCGTTCGCGGCCGACGTCGACGAGCAGGGCCGGTTCCCGCAGGAGGCCCGGGACGCGCTGGAGGCGAACGACCTGCACGCCGTCCACGTCCCGGAGGAGTACGGCGGCGCCGGCGCCGACGCGCTCGCCACCGTCCTCGTGATCGAGGAGGTCGCCCGGGTGTGCGCCTCCTCCTCGCTGATCCCGGCGGTCAACAAGCTCGGCTCGCTGCCGGTGCAGCTGTCCGGCTCCGAGGAGCTGAAGGCCAAGTACCTGGGCGCGCTGGCCCGCGGCGAGGGCATGTTCTCCTACTGCCTCTCCGAGCCGGACGCCGGTTCGGACGCGGCCGGCATGAAGACCCGCGCGGTGCGTGACGGCGACTACTGGGTGCTCAACGGCGTCAAGCGCTGGATCACCAATGCGGGCGTCTCCGAGTTCTACACCGTGATGGCCGTCACCGACCCGGAGAAGCGCTCCAAGGGCATCTCCGCGTTCGTGGTCGAGAAGGGCGACGAGGGCGTCTCGTTCGGCGCCCCCGAGAAGAAGCTCGGCATCAAGGGCTCCCCGACCCGCGAGGTCTACCTCGACAACGTCCGGATCCCGGCCGACCGCATGATCGGCGCGGAGGGCACCGGCTTCGCCACCGCGATGAAGACCCTGGACCACACCCGGATCACCATCGCCGCCCAGGCCCTCGGCATCGCCCAGGGCGCTCTCGACTACGCCGCCGGCTACGTCAAGGAGCGCAAGCAGTTCGGCAAGCCGATCGGCGACTTCCAGGGCATCCAGTTCATGCTGGCCGACATGGCGATGAAGCTGGAGGCGGCCCGCCAGCTCACCTACGCCGCCGCCGCCAAGTCGCAGCGGGTCGACGCCGACCTGACCTTCTTCGGCGCCGCCGCCAAGTGCTTCGCCTCCGACGTCGCCATGGAGATCACCACCGACGCCGTCCAGCTGCTCGGCGGCTACGGCTACACCCGTGACTACCCGGTCGAGCGGATGATGCGCGACGCCAAGATCACCCAGATCTACGAGGGCACCAACCAGGTGCAGCGGATCGTGATGGCCCGCAACCTGCCGAGCGCCTGACGTTCGCCGAGCAGAGCTGACACGGCCGGCGGCCGGCGGATCCCGATGATCCGCCGGCCGCCGGCCGTTTTCCGCTGTCACTCGCCGTTTCCGCTGTCACGGCCTCCTGGGGGCCGCGCCCGGCCGCGACAACTGCGCGGAGCTGTCCGGAGCCTGTCACAGGCGCGCAACAGGGGTAACCGAGGGCGGGGCGTGTTGCGTAGACATAAGTGATCGTCCGTGACGACCGGTCAGGACCCGGTCGCCGACCCCAGGGGGAACCAGCCATGAAGGCCACTCGCATCGCCGCCGCCGTCGTTGTCGCCGCCGCCGCACTGGCACTGACCGCCTGCGGCCCGGACGACACCAGCACCTCGGCCGGGTCCTCGCCCAGCGCCGCCGCCTCCAGCGGCGCGAGCACGCCGACTGCGGCCCCGAGCCCGGCGCCGTCGACCAGTGCCAAGCCGACCGCCGCGAGCCCGGCCAAGCCGACCGGTGCGGCCAAGCCGACCGCCACCAAGTCGTCCGGTACCACCCCGAGTTCGGACTGCACGCAGCTGGCGATGAAGAACTTCAGCGGTCAGGTGGTGGAGGCCACCGACAACGGCTACCTGACCCACATCTGGATGAAGGCCAAGCCCGCCAAGTTCGTCTGCGGTCCCGACATCCCGGACGACGGCTACTTCGAGGGCTACGGCACCCCCGCGCTCTACTCGTTCAGCAACGACGTCAAGACCTTCCTGCTGAACGGCGCCAAGCCGGTTTCGGTCGACCTGGACACCTTCATGAAGCACCAGGACGCCTGCCTGCACAGCCCGTCCAGCGTGACGGCGCCGTACTCCTGCTACGGCAACAAGTACGTCGTCACGCTCACCGGCCAGAACGAGGTCACCAGCATCACCGAGCTCTACCACCCGTAACCCCGACGCCGGGCATCCGGAAATGACCACGGGGGGATGAGATCGACCGGCGAGGGAGAGCAATGAAGATCCGTGCCGTTCCACTGGGCCGGGGGCTGGCAGCCGCCGGGGTGACCGTGGGGCTGGTGCTGGGCGCCGCAGCCTGCAACGACGACAACAGCGGCTCCAGCGCGGCCGGTTCGTCCGGCTCGACGGCCGCGTCCGGCCCGGCCGCGCCCTCGAACGCCGCGCCCTCCGCCGGGCAGACCGGGAAGGGCGGCGGCAGTGGGACCGGTGGCGGGAGCGGCAGTTCGAAGCCGTCGAGCGCAGCGGCCGCCGGATCCCGTTGCCACACCGACGAGTTGAAGGCCGATGTGCAGCTCCAGCCGGACTTCCCCGGCCAGGCGATGGTGATGCTGGTCAACAAGGGCACCCGCACCTGCACCGTGAACGGCTACCTCGGCTACGGCGGACTGGCGGCCGACAACAGCAGGGTGGACCTCACCACCAAGCGGGTGGCGCACCCCGGGGCGCCGATCGAGGTGACCCTGCAGCCGGGCACCACCGCCTTCTCCGGGCTGAAGTGGAGCGCGTGCGACAAGGCCGACGCGAGCTGCAAGGTGGTGACGGGTCTGGTGGTGACGCCGCCGGACGAGACCACCCAGCTGACTGCGAAGGTGATCGGCGACGATGGCCAGACGGTGCAGCAACTGACGGTCTCTGCAGTGGGGTTGACGGTCGGTTCGCTGCAGCCTGGCAACGAGGGCGTGGTCTTCGGCTGACGGCCGGCCGGCGCGCCTCGGCCGGTGCGCCTCGGTGCGGCGGCCCGTCAGGCCACGCGGTAACCCGCCAGGAACAGGTCCACGCCCGAGGTGATCACCCGGGTCAACTCCGCGTCGTCGACCTCGGCGTCGGGCGCGAAGGTGTGGACCAGCTGCGGGACGCCCACCGTGGCGGCGACCAGCTGCTGCACGGCCAGCTTGGGATCCGGCGCCCGCAGCGCGCCGCGGCGGTCCAGCTCGGCGAACGCCTCGACCAGCGGGCCGTTGTTCATGTCGTAGTTGATCCGGTACCAGAGCTGCCCCAGCTGCGGGAAGCGGTCGATCTCGCCGATCACCAGCCGGCGCAGCGACATGATGTCCGGTCGGAGCAGGATCCGCGCCCAGTCCAGCATCAGCGTGATCAGCGCGCCGCGCAGGTCCTCGGCCTCGGCGATGGTGGAGTTGAACGGCTCGAGGTCCGCGTAGGTGGTGGGCAGGATCCCGCCGATCACCGCCAGGAAGAGCCGTTCCTTGCTGCCGAAGTGCTTGTAGATGGTGGCCTTGGACACACCGGAGCGCGCGGTGATGGCATCCATCGACGCGGCCGAGTACCCCTCGCGCAGGAACTCGACCAGGGCGGCGTTGATGATCGCCCGCCGCTTGCGCTGGGCGGCGTCCACCGGCTCCGGGATGATCGGGATTCCGTACTCGTCGGTCGGCCCGGCGCTGTTGGAGGCGGCCATGGGGATCCTTCGGCTGGTGGTGGGGGCGTCACAGTATATGAACTGAACGGTTCGGTGTGTTAAACGGATGACCACCCGCCGAAGGATCAATGGGCGGGTTCAGACGGCCGCGCGGGCCGCCTGACCGGTCAACGCCAAGCCGTCCGAGCGCCGGCCCACCAGACGGGCCGGCACCCCGGCCCAGATCTCGTTCGGGCCGGTGGAGCAGGTCAGCACCGCGTTGGCGCCGACCACGGTGCCGGCGCCCACGGTGAGCACCCCCCGCTTGCAGATGATCTTCGCGCCGGCGCACACCACCACGCCGTCCTCCAGTACCACCCGCTCCATCGCGCTGTGCTGCTGCGGCACCCAGGGGTCGGCCCGGCCGATGGTGACACCGTTGTAGAGGGTGACGCCGGCGCCGAGGGTGGTGTACGGGTGCAGCACGGTGCCGAAGCCGCGGTGGTACACCCGCAGACCGGGCCCGATCTCGGCGGCCGGCGGGACCTCCACGCCGTAGAGCGCGAGCAACTCCCGCAGCAGGCGGCCGAATACCGGATGGCGGCGGCGGTAGATCAACGAAGTCACCAGTGACATGGGCACATTGTGGCCAGGGGCACCGGGCGGCGGCCCCGACTCGCGCGCAGGATCACCGGGACGGTTGCGAGCGGGGCCCCTGGGTTGACGCGCTGGTCAGAGCGCCGGCAGCGCGGTGTCGTTCTCGATGGCGTCGAAGACCTGCTTGGACTTCGCCGGATCCCACTTGACCGCCGACTGGCCGTCAGGCGTGTGGTAGTTCGGGTTGGAGATCGGGATGGTGATGCTCTTGCCGTCGCCTCCGCTCACCGAGCGCATCGCCTCGGAGAGCGAGCCCAGGTCGGTCAGGCCGGTGCTCTTGTCCACGATCAGGGTGTCCAGGCCGGAGCCGATCAGCGGGTAGAGGGTGAACGGATCCAGCAGGGTGCTCGGCGTGGCCGCCTGGTGGGCCAGTGCGGAGAGGAACTTCTGCTGGTTGCGCATCCGGCCCAGGTCCTGGTCGGCCATCTGGTGGCGCTGGCGGACGAACGCGAGCGACTGCTGCCCGTTGAGGGTCTGGCAGCCGGCCTTGAGGTTGAGCCCGGAGTCCTGGTCCTGGATGTCCTTGTCGATGCACATGTGCACACCGCCCACGGCGTCCACGATGCCGACGAAGCCCGCGAAGCCGACCTCGGCGTAGTGGTCGATGTGGATGCCGGTGTTCTTCTCCACCGTCTCGGCCAGCAGTTGGCCGCCGCCGTTGTTGAAGGCTGAGTTGATCTTGCTGGTGGTGGCCGGGATGGTCCGGCCGGTGCCCGCGGTGTCCAGGTGCTGCGGGATCGGCACCCAGGAGTCGCGCGGGATGCTCATCAGGGTGTTCCCGTGGGCACCGATGTGCAGGATCATCATCGAGTCGCTGCGCTTGCCGTCGTCGGAGCCGGTGTGCAGCTGCTGCTTCTGGGTGTCGCTGAGACCGTTGCGGCTGTCGGAGCCGACGATCAGCCAGTTGGTGCCCTTGCCGGCGGCGGGGCGGCCCGGGTAGTCGGACAGGACGTTCTGCTGGTTCAGCTTGGAGTCGGCCCAGGCGTAGGTGCCGCCCGCGGTGGCGAGCAGGGCGCCGACCAGGCCGAGCGCGACGTAGGCCGCGATCCGCTTGCGCGACCGGCGCCGGCGCACCGGCTGCCGCGGCGCGCCGCCGGGCGAGAGCGCCGTCGCGGGCGCCCCGGTCGGGCCGCCGGGCGGCCGGGCACCCGGTAGCGGCCGTGAACCGGGTATCGATTGCTGGGGCTGCGGTGCGGCGCCCGGTCCGCGCGGGTTGAGCGAAGGCGGCAGCGGCGGCTCGGCGCCGCCGGTCGCACCTTCCGGTCCAGGTCGGCGGCCGCTGCCCGGTCCGCCCTGCTGCCAGTTGTCCATGGCTCCGAGCATGCCCGAGCCGTCCGCGAATGCACCCCCGGACGGTGCTCACCTGCGGTCTTGTTGCAGAGTTGTCGCAGCCGTGGGACGGTCCTGCCGCTTGGCCACCGAACTCGATCACCGAGTGCGGCGCATGCTGATCGGCCGCTCGCCGACCGCCGCCGAGCCGCCCCTGCTACTTGAGGCGGAGGCACCCTTAGGGGTACCCGCATCCCGTCCCGTACGAGGGGTCGCGCCAGGTTCCTACCGGCGGATGACGAGTTGCTCATGTGGACCGCCTAGCTTTGGTATATCTGCTCGGTTCCTCTGCTCAGGGGGCCGGGCCCGGGGGAACAACGACCGAGGAGTACACCGTGACGACGGCATCCGCAGCCGTACAGACATCCGACAACCCTGGCGGCCCGTCCGCCAACGCCGCGGCGGCGCGGCAGGTCACCAAGGCGTACGGCGCGGGCGAGACCCGGGTCACGGCGCTCAACGCGGTCGATGTGGACATCCAGCGCGGCCGGTTCACCGCGATCATGGGCCCGTCCGGGTCCGGCAAGTCGACCCTGATGCACTGCCTGGCGGGTCTGGACACGGTGACCGACGGGCGGATCTGGATCGGTGACACCGAGATCACCGGGCTGAAGGACAAGCAGCTGACCAAGCTGCGCCGGGACAAGATCGGGTTCATCTTCCAGTCGTTCAACCTGCTGCCCACGCTGAACGCGCTCGAGAACATCACGCTGCCGATGGACATAGCCGGCCGCAAGCCCGACCAGGGCTGGCTGGACCAGGTGGTGGACACCGTCGGCCTGGCCGACCGGCTCAAGCACCGGCCGACCCAGCTCTCGGGCGGCCAGCAGCAGCGCGTCGCGGTCGCGCGTGCACTGGCGGCCCGGCCGGAGATCATCTTCGGCGACGAGCCGACCGGCAACCTGGACTCCCGCTCCGGCGCCGAGGTGCTGACCTTCCTGCGCCGCTCGGTCGACGAGCTCTCCCAGACCATCGTGATGGTCACCCACGACCCGGTCGCCGCGAGCTACGCGGACCGGGTGCTCTTCCTGGCCGACGGCGTGATCGTGGACGAGATGCACGCGCCGACCGCCGACTCCGTCCTCGAGCGCATGCGCCGTTTCGACGGCAAGCGCACCAGCTGAGCCGGGGCCGAGACCGTGATACTCAAGACCTCACTTCGCAACTTCCTGTCCCACAAGGGGCGGATGGTGCTGTCGCTGATCGCGGTGGTGCTGTCGGTGGCGTTCGTCTCCGGCACCCTGGTCTTCTCCAACACCGCCACCAGTACCTTCAACAAGCTCTTCGCCGCGACCGCCTCCGACCTGGCCGTCACCCCGGCGCCGCCGAGCGGCGACGACTCCGGCCAGGCCCAGGACGCCTCCGGCCGGACCCCGACCATCCCGGCCTCCGTCGTGCAGCAGGTGGCGGCACTGCCGGGCGTCAAGACGGCTGAAGCCACCGTCAGCACCACCACCGCCACCCTGGTCAACCCCAAGACCAACAAGGCGGTCGGCCCGACCACCGGCGCCCCGACCATCGTCGGCGCCTGGGTGGACGGCCCGCGCACCCCGATGAAGGTCACCTCCGGCAACGCGCCGACCGGCCCCGGCCAGATGATGCTGGACGCGGACACCGCCAAGAACGCCAAGCTCAACATCGGCGACCCGATCCGGGTGATCGGCGAGCGGGGCACCTTCGACTACACGATCTCGGGCATCGCCACCTTCACCGGCACCAACCCGGGCGCCGCGCTGGCCTTCACCGACCTGCCCACCGCCCAGCAGAACCTGCTCGGCAGCACCAAGGTGCTCACCGGCGTGGACGCCTACGGCGACGGCAGCAAGACCAACGACCAGCTGAAGACCGAGGCCACCGCGGCCCTGGGCAGCGCCTACCAGGTGAAGACCAGCGCCGAGCAGCAGGCCGACAACGCCAAGGGCGTCGGCTCGTTCCTCAACTTCATGAAGTACGTGATGCTCGGCTTCGCCGGCATCTCGCTGCTGGTCGGCGGCTTCCTGATCATCAACACCTTCTCCATGCTGGTCGCCCAGCGCACCCGGGAGCTCGGCCTGCTGCGGGCGCTCGGCGGCAGCCGGCGCCAGGTGAACCGCTCGGTGCTCATCGAGGCGCTGCTGCTCGGCGTGCTCGGCTCGACCATCGGCATGCTGGCCGGTCTCGGCCTGGCGCTGCTGCTGATCCAGCTGATGAAGGGCGCCGGGATGACGCTCAGCAGCTCGCTGGACATCACCGCCGCGGTGCCGATCGCCTCCTACGCGGTGGGCATCATCATCACCATGCTGGCCGCCTGGATCCCGGCCCGCCGGGCCGGCAAGGTCTCCCCGATGGCCGCGCTGAGCGACCACGGCACCCCGGCCGAGGCGAGCACCAACAAGGTGCGGATCATCCTCGGCCTGCTGGTCACACTCGGCGGCGCCGCGCTGCTGGCGGTCGGCGGCACCAGCAAGAGCCTCGGCCAGGCCGGCTCCGACCTGGGGCTCGGCGTGGTGCTGACGCTGGTCGGCTTCGTGGTGCTCGGCCCGCTGCTGGCCGGGGTCGTGGTCAGGGTGCTGGGTGCCGCGCTGCCGGCCCTGTTCGGTCCGTCCGGCAAGCTGGCCCAGCGCAACGCGCTGCGCAACCCGCGCCGCACCGGTGCCACCGCGGCCGCGCTGATGATCGGCCTGGCGCTGGTCACCGGTGCCTCGGTGGTCACCAACTCGATGGTCGCCTCGACCAGCGAGCAGATCGACAAGCAGGTCGGCGCCGACTACATCGTCACCGTCAACCACGGCGGGCTGACCCCGCCGATGGTCGACGCGGCGAAGAACACCGCCGGCATCGGCCACGTCACCGAGCAGCGCGAGCTGATGTCCAACCTCACCCTGCCCGACGGCTCGGTGGTCAAGCACCAGTTCGTCTCCGCGGTCTCGTCGACCTTCACCCAGGACTTCGCCGTGCCGGTCTCGACCGGCAGCGGGGACGGCCTGGTGAACGGCGGGATCTCGGTCGACCAGAACTTCGCCAAGGACCACAAGCTCAGCGTCGGCGACAAGATCACCGTCGACTACGGCTCCGGCCGCACCCAGCAGCTGCCGATCGGCCTGGTCACCACCACCGGCAACGCGATCTTCGACCACCACCTGTTCGCCACCATCGACACGGTGGCCAAGGCGGTGCCGAAGGACCAGCAGCCGCTGGACGTGGTGGTCTTCGGCCGGGCCGCGAGCGGCGCGGACAAGGCGAAGACCCTCACCGCCCTGCAGAACTCCTTCAACGCCTACCCGCAGGTGTCGGTGCAGGACCAGGCCGGCTACAAGAAGATCGTGCAGCAGCAGGTGGACAGCCTGCTGACGCTGATCTACGGCCTGCTGGGCCTGGCGATCATCGTCGCGGTGCTCGGCGTGGTGAACACCCTGGCGCTGTCGGTGGTGGAACGGACCCGGGAGATCGGCCTGCTGCGGGCGATCGGCCTGTCGCGCCGTCAGCTGCGCCGGATGATCCGGCTGGAGTCCGTGGTGATCGCGGTCTTCGGCGCGCTGCTCGGCGCGGGCCTGGGCCTGGCCTGGGGCATCACCGCCCAGCAGGTGCTCAAGGCCCAGGGGCTGAACGTGCTGTCGGTGCCGGTCGGCACCATCGTCGGGGTGCTGATCGCCTCGGCCGTGGTCGGCCTGCTGGCCGCGCTGCTGCCGGCCTTCCGCGCCGGCCGGATGAACGTGCTGGCGGCGATCGCCAGCGGCTGACCGGTCGTCAGGCTACTCGGGCCGGACGCCTCCACAGGGGAGGGGCGTCCGGCCCGACGCGTTCAGCGGGGCTTAAGGCGGGTCCGGTACCGTTGGCCGGGATGAACACCATGGCTGCTGAGGAGCTGCCGGCGGTCTCCGTGATCATGCCGGTGCTGAACGAGGAACGACACCTTCGCACGGCTGTGCGGCGAATCCTGGAGCAGGAGTACGCCGGGGCCATGGAGGTGGTGATCGCGCTGGGTCCGTCCACCGACCGCACCGACGCGATCGCCGCCGAGCTGGCCGCCGAGGACCCGCGGGTGCGGACCGTGCCGAACCCCAGCGGGCGCACCCCCGCTGCGCTGAACGCGGCGATCAGGGCCTCCAGCAACCCGATCGTGGTGCGGGTGGACGGCCACGGCCTGCTCACGCCCGGATACGTCGCCACCGCCGTGCGCCTGCTCGGCGAGATGGAGGCGGCCAACGTCGGCGGCATCATGCAGGCCGAGGGCGAGACCGAGTGGGAGAAGGCGGTCGCCGCGGCGATGACCGCCAAGATAGGTGTCGGCAACGCGGCCTTCCACACCGGCGGCCTGGCCGGCCCGGCGGAGACCGTCTACCTCGGAGTGTTCCGCCGCGAGGTGCTGGAGAAGCTCGGCGGCTACAACGAGGAGTTCATCCGCGCCCAGGACTGGGAGCTGAACTACCGGATCCGCCAGGACGGCGGCCTGATCTGGTTCACCCCGCAGCTGCGGGTCACCTACCGGCCCCGCCCCAGCGTGCGGGCGCTCGCCAAGCAGTACAAGGACTACGGGCGCTGGCGCCGGGTGGTGACGCGCTACCACCGCGGCTCGGTCAACCTGCGCTACCTCGCCCCGCCGACCGCGCTGATCGCGGTGCTGCTCGGCCTGGCGCTCGGTGCGGCGGTGCATCCGCTGTTCTTCGTGCTGCCCGGCGGCTATGCGGCCGCGATCCTGGCCGGCTCGCTCAAGGAGGGGCGCGGCCTGTCGCTGCGGGCCCGGCTGCAGCTGCCGGTCGCGCTGGCCACCATGCACTTCAGCTGGGGCTTCGGCTTCCTCACCTCGCCGCGCAAGCTGGCCGCCAAGGTGATCGCCAGCACCACCCCGACCGCGGCGCGCGAGTCGGTGCACTGAGCCGCCGCGGCCGGCGGCTCACTGGGCGAGCGTGCCGGTCCAGCCCTGGACGCAGCTGTGGTCGTCGCCGTTGCGCACCGTGACGCCGCCGGGGCCGGTGGGCGCGGGCGACGCCGAGGCCGACGGGGACGGCGAGCCGTCGTCCGCCTGCACGGCCGACGCCGTGGCGGTCGCCGACGGCGAGCCGCTCGCGGCCGGTGAGCCGGTGGGCGAGCCGGTGGGTGAGTCGGTGGGCGAGCCGGTGGGTGTGTCAGCGGGCGAGCCGGTCGCCGAGGCGGTCGGCGCGGGGGTCTGGGTCAGCGGCCGGCCCTCCCGGATCAGCTGGAACAGCTGGTCCGCGGCGGGCTGGGTGAACGCCGCCTTCTCACGCAGCTCCGGATCGGGATCGTCCGCGGTGTAGTGCATCTCGGGCTGGACGAACTGCACCGCGTCCGGCTTGATGCCGCTGAGCTGGTTGGCCAGCCCGACCAGCTTGGTGGTGCCGGCGATCGCGTCGTCCACGGTGATCGAGCGGGTCGCCGTCTCGACTACAGGGAAGGCCGTGGTCGGGTCCAGCAGGGTGCCGGCGCCGGTCACCTTGCGCACCAGCGCGGCCAAGTAGGCCCGCTGCATGGTGAACCGGCCCAGCGAACTGCCGTCCTGCACCGCCATCCGGGTCCGCACGAAGGCCAACCCCTCGTCGCCGTTGAGCAGTTGGGGCCCGGCCGGCAGGTCGAGGTGGGACTCCCGGTCGTGGATCGGCGTGCACAGGTCGACCGGGACCCCGCCGACCGCGTTGGTCAGGTCCTTGACGCCCTGGAAGTCGACCAGCGCGTAGTGGTCGATCTTCAGCTGGGTGATCGACTCCACGGTGCTGGTGACGCAGCCCGGGCCGCCGCGCCCCAGCGCCTCGTTGAGCGGCTGGTGCTCGGCGGCGGGGAAGTCCTCGCCGGTCTTGGGGTCCTTGCACTCGGGCAGGTCGACCAGGGTGTCCCGGGGCAGGTTGACCGCCACCGCGGAGTTCCGGTCCGGCGCGATGTGCAGCAGCAGGTTGACGTCGTTGTTGCCGGGTCCGGTGTTGTCCACGTCGCCGTAGGCACCGCCCAGGTCGGCCCGGCTGTCGGTGCCGATGACCAGGATGTTCATCGCGGTCCGGCCCGCCTGGTCGGTCGGACCGGGCGGAGGCGGCGGCAGGGCGACGGCGGCCCGCAGCGGTGCGTGCCGGATGTTGTGGTCCAGGTGCCGCAGGTAGAGGTAGCCGGCCGTGCCGGTGGCCAGCACCAGCACGGCCAGGGTGAGCGAGATCCGCTTCAGCCAGCGCCGGGTGCGACTGCTCCCGGTGCCGTCGCGCCGCGGGCTGGTCATGGCTCGTTTCCCCCCAACTGATGGTGGGGGGAATGTACCGCCTGGCCCGGACGTGCTGTCGAATCGGTTACACCATCAGAACATTTGACCGAGGGGTGTCACGTACTGCGTTCAGCCGAGCCGGTGGGTGACCCGCTCCGCCTCGATCCGGCGCTGCCACTGATCCTCCGTCAGGCCCTCGGAGTTGCGGCAGAGCACCACCGAACCGCCGGCCGCCAGCGGTGCCAGCAGGCCCGCCTCCAGGCCGGCCCAGTCGTCGTAGGAGAGGGTGCTGAGAACACGCGATCCGCGCTCCAGGCCGAGCCGGGCGGCGCCCTCGCGGGCCAGCTGCACGGTCTGCGCGCCGGTCAGCTTCAGCGGCAGCCCGTCCACGGAGCTCTCCAGCGCCGGCGAGTCGGCGACCACCGGGGAGTACGGGGCGAACCGGTCGCCCTGGCCCGGCACCTCGGCCGCGTAGTCCAGGAACCCCTCCGGCCGCTGCGGGAACCGGCCGCCCAGCGGGCGCAGCGCCAGCGCCACCCGCTCGCCGCCGCAGGCCTCGGCGGCGGCCAGGCCGTCCGGACCGCTGACCACCAGCTGGGCCTCGGCCGGATCCCCGGCCGGTACCGCCGTGACGCCCACCGACCAGCAGGCCAGCAGCCAGACGGCGCTCTGCCAGTGGGCCGGCAGCAGCAGCGCCGCCCGGTCCTCGGGGGCGGCGTTCAGCTCGTCCTGCAGCAGATTGGCGGTCTTGGCGACCCAGTTGTCGAAGGTCTTGACCGAGAGTTCGACTCTCTCGCCCGACCGGTCGTCGTAGAAGGTGATCAACGGGCGGGCGGGATCCTCACCGAGGGCGGCTCGCAGCAGCTCGGCGGGGGCGTGGGCGTCGGCAGCGAAAGGCGCAGTCATGGTGCCGTCCAGCCTACGACCTGGCGCCGCCGCCGGGGGAGGGGGCTTGCTGGGCGTGATTGCCGCGCCGACCTTGTCGAATACCCGTCAGAAAGCGGCGGGCGGCCCGGTGGCAGACTGGCCGATATGGGCAGATCATCCGTTTTATGCCGAACCGATTCACGCCACTTTCCGCGCTGTCGACCCGTTCCGCGCTGACCCGCTCCGCCACGCTGCTCGGCGCCGGGTGCGCCCTCTCGCTGCTGACCCAGGCCACGGCCGTCCCCGCCGTCCCCGTCACCCAGGCGGGCGCCCGTACCGCGACCATCGCGCTCGGCGCCCTGCCCGGCGGCCGGGCCGGTGGGCGGACGGTGCGGGGCCTGACCGCCCGCGGCACCACGAACTACTCGCTGCTCGGCGTCAGCTGGGACGATCCGGAGGCCCAGCTGGCCGGCACCGCCCAGGTCCGCACCCGCTCGGCCGGCCGCTGGAGCGGCTGGCAGGACCTGGTCGCCGACTCCGAGGACCGCCCGGACCGGGCGGAGGCCGACGGCCCGGGCACCCGCGGAGCCACCGCGCCGCGCTGGGTCGGGCCGAGCGACGGCGTCGAGGTCCGCGTCACCGGCGACGGGCCGCTGCCGCGCGGCCTGCGGGTCGACCTGGTCGACCCCGGCACGGGCAAGCCCGGGGCCGACGTCCCGACCATGCCGTCCGACGAGGCGTCAGCCTCCGCACCCGACGCGGCCCATCGGCTGGCCCGGCCCACCCGGGCCCACCAGGCGCCCCGGCCCGGCATCGTCACCCGGGCCGGCTGGGGAGCCGACGAGTCGCTGCGCCATCCGGGTTTCACCTACACCGGGGCCGTTCGGGTGGTCTTCGTGCACCACACCGACACCGCCAACGACTACAGCTGCTCGGACAGCCCCAAGGTGATCCGCGCGATCTACCAGTACCACGTGCAGACCAACGGCTGGAACGACATCGGCTACAACTTCCTGGTCGACCGCTGCGGCACCATTTACGAGGGCCGGGCCGGCGGGGTGGCCCAGCCGGTGCTCGGCGCCCACACGCTGGGGTTCAACGCCAACAGCACCGGCGTCGCCGCCCTCGGCACCTTCAGCAACGACGTGCCGCCGCAGGCCCAGGTGGACGGCGTCACCAAGATCGCCGCCTGGAAGCTCGGCCTCACCGGCCAGGACGCGCTCGGCACCGCCGAGCTGACCTCCGCCAACGACGGCAGCCGCTACCCGGCGGGTGACAGCCACTCCTTCAACACCATCTCCGGCCACCGGGACGCCTTCGCCACCGACTGCCCCGGCGGTGAGCTGTACAACCGGCTGCCGGCGATGCGCCTGTGGGCGGCACACCTGCAGGGCCGTCGGTAGCCGGCCGTCGCCGGGGAACGTCGGTGGTGGGAGCCAGACTGGACGGGTGACCGATCTCCCCCGGGAGCGGGTCTGGCTCCCCGGCCACCCGCTCGACCTGCACCGCACCCTGGCCCCGCTGAACCGCGGCCCCGGCGACCCGGCCTGCCGGTTCACCCCGGACGGGGCCGTCTGGCGCGCCTCACGCACGCCCGCCGGGCCGGGCACCCTGCGGGTCGAGGCCGGCCGCGGCGAGGTGCGGGCGCAGGCCTGGGGGCCGGGGGCCGGCTGGCTGCTCGACCGGCTGCCGGAACTGCTCGGCGACACCGACGACCCGGCCGGCCTGCGGCTGCCGCCCGGCCCGCTGCGCGAGGCCCAGCGGACCAACCCCGGACTGCGGCTGTGCCGCACCGGGCTGGTGCTGGAGTCGCTGATCCCGGCGATCCTGGAGCAGAAGGTCACCTCCGACGAGGCCTACCGCGCCTGGCGGCTGCTGCTGCGCGATTTCGGCACGCCGGCGCCCGGGCCGACCGACCGGATGCGGGTGCCGCCGTCGGCCCGGGAGTGGGCGCTGATCCCGTCCTGGGAGTGGCACAAGGCGGGCGTCGACCCCAAGCGGTCGGCCACCATCCAGCGGGCGGTGCGGCTGGCGCCCCGGTTGGAGCAGGCCTCCGCCATGACCCACGCCGACGCCTACACCCGGCTCACCGCGGTGCCCGGCATCGGAGAGTGGACCGCCGCCGAGACCCTGCAGCGCAGCAACGGCGACCCGGACGCGGTCTCGGTCGGCGACTTCCACCTCGCCGACTACGTCGGCTGGGCGATGGTCGGCCGCCCCCGCTCCACCGACGCCGAACTCCTCACGCTGCTCGCCCCCTACACCCCGCACCGCCACCGGGTCTGCCGCCTGGTCGCCCTCAGCGGCCTGCGGCCACCGAAGTACGGCCCCCGCCTGGCACCCAACGACCACCGGGGGCGGTGAACCGTGCGTACGCTGTGGCGCATGGCTCACACGGCGGAGCACGAGACCGACGAGCGCGCCGCGCGCGAGGCCGAGCCGCACCGCGATGAGCCGACCATCGGCATGGCGGAGCTGCTCGTCGAGCTGCTCACCGATGCGGGACGAGCGGTCGTCAGGCCTGGCATGCCGGGTCCCGACCGGCCGGGGCATGAGACATCGTCGGAGGGAGCACCGAGGTGACCACCGGGCTGCCGCAGTGGATGCACCCACCGCGCGACAGCGGCTGGGAGGCAGACGATCTGGACTTGCTGCCGCCGGACGCCCCGAGCACATCGAGCTGCTCGACGGAGCGCTGATCTTCAACACGTCGCCGCAACGCAGCTGGCACGATCGGGTGATCCGTCGCCTCACCGCCGCACTGGAGGCCGCGGCCCCCGCAGGGTGGACGGTCGCGGCGCAGATGACCGTGAAACTCGACCGCCGCAGCCGCCCAGAACCGGACGTCATCGCGGCCGCGGTGCCGTATGACGCGGACCTGGTCCGCTGATCCCCTACCGCACCACCACGAACCCCTCCACCTCCCGCTCCGGGCGGTCCTGGGGGACGGTTGCCGGGCGGCCCACGGCGATGGCGCCCATCGGGTCCCAGTCGTCGGGCAGGCGCAGTGCCTCTCGCACCACGTCCCGGCAGAACATCGTGGACGACACCCACGCCGTTCCGTAGCCCTCGCCGCTCAGCGTCACCAGCAGGTTCTGCACGGCGGCGCCGGCGGCGACGGTGAACATCTCGCGCTCGGCGGCGGCCCGGCGGGCGTCGGGGTAGTGGTGCGAGCCGGCCGTCACCAGGCACGGCACCACCAGGTACGGGGCGCGGCGCAGCACGTCGCCGCGCGCGGTCCGGCGGGCGATCCGCTCCTCGTCCCAGCCGTCCAGCTCGCGCAGGTCGCGGCGCCAGGCGGCGAGCATCGCGTCCAGCAGCCCGGTGCGGGCGCCCTCGGACTCCAGCAGCACGAACCGCCAGGGCGTGGTGTGGTGCGGCGCGGGCGCGGTGACCGCGGCGGCCACCGCGCGCCGGACGGCGTCGCCGTGCACCGGTTCGTCGCTGAACTCCCGTACCGTGCGGCGCATGGTGACGGCGGTTCGGATCGCCTCCGAGGTGCCGAGCCGGAACAGGTCGTCCTGCAGGTCCCGGACCAGCGGCCGGACCCCGTCCCCGTCCTCCGCCGTGACGGCGTCGGGCAGGCCGCGCACCACCGCGACCGGGGTGCCGGTGGCCTTGCCCTTCACCAGGTCGCCGGCGGCGGCGATCTCGTCGGCGGTGGCGGTGACGGTCATGTGCAGCTCGTTGCCGTGGCTGTCGACCCGTCCGCGGTGGTCCTCCAGCACCGCCACGCCGGCCGCGCCGATCGCGACGTCGGTGAGCCCGCTGCGCCAGGCCCGGCCGAAGGTGTCGGTGATCAGCACGCCGAGCCGACGGCCGGTCAGCTCCTGGAGCCGGGCCCGGATCGCGCGCGCCGAGGCGTCCGGGTCGAGCGGCAGCAGCAGGATGGTGCCGGGCGCGGTGTTGGAGGCGTCCACGCCGGCGGCGGCCATCACCAGGCCGTTGCGGTTCTGCACGATCCGCAGCCGGCCGCGCCGGGCGACCACGCGCACCGCCTCGGCGTCGATCGCGGCCTCGCGGTCCTCGGCCTGGACTATCCGCCCCTCGGCCTTGCTGACGATCTTCGAGGTGACCACCACGACGTCGCCGTCGCGCAGCTCCACGGCCTTGGCGATCAAGGCGCCCAGGTCGGTGTCCGGCTCGACCTCGGGCAGGCCGAGAACGGGCAGCACTTCCAATGCCGGCGGCTCGGTCATCGGCGCACCTGCTCGGCCAGCTCCAGCGCTGCCCGGGCCATCGCGGCGGTGGCGGCCGGGTCGGTCATCAGCAGCGGCACCGCCCGGCAGGCGATCCCGGCGGCGGTCACCGACTCGACCGCGTCCGCGTCGACCTCGTCCACCAGCCAGCCGTCCAGCAGTTGGGACCCGTAGTGCCGGGCCACCGCGGCGGCGGAGGCCTCGACGCCGACCGCGGCCAGCACCTTGTCCGCCATGCCGCGCACCGGGGCGCCGCCGATGATCGGGGAGAGCCCGACCACCGGAGCGGCGGCCGCTGCCACCGCCTCCCGGATGCCGGGGACGGCCAGGATGGTGCCGATGCTCACCACCGGGTTGGACGGCGGGAAGAGGATCACGTCGGCGGCGGCGATCGCCTCCAGCACGCCGGGGGCCGGCTTCGCGGTGTCCGCGCCGACCGGGATGATCGCCTCGGCGTCCACCGCCGCGTGCAGCTTGACCCAGTACTCCTGGAAGTGGATCGCCCGACTGCCGCCTCCCGCGGCTGAGCCGCTGGTGTCGCCAGTGGTGATCCGGACGTGGGTCTCGACCCGGTCGTCGCTCATCGGCAGCAGCCGCACCCCGGGCTGCCAGCGGTCGCAGAGCGCCTCGGTGACCGCGCTCAGCGGATAGCCGGCGCCGAGCATCTGGGTGCGCACGATGTGGGTGGCGAAGTCCTTGTCGCCCAGCCCGAACCAGGACGGTCCGACGCCGTAGGCGGCGAGCTCGTCCTTGACCGCGAAGGTCTCCTCGGCCCGGCCCCAGCCCTGTTCCTCGTGGATGCCACCGCCGAGGGTGTACATCACGGTGTCCAGATCCGGACAGACCTTCAGCCCGAAGAGGTGGATGTCGTCTCCGGTGTTGCCGATGACGGTGATCTCGTCGTCGGGAGCCACCACGTCCTTGAGACCGCGCAGGAAGCGTGCGCCCCCGATGCCGCCGGCCAGTGCCACGATACGCATGCGTTCATCCTGCCAGCCCGGCCGGGGGCGCAGGACCGTTACCGCGGCAACTCCCGGGCCGGCTGCGGCGCCTCGGCGTACTGGTTCATCTCGGTCAGGCCGGGGGTGTAGAGGTGGATGCTGACGGCGGGCTCCAGGGTCGCGTTGACCACCTCGTGCAGGTAGCCGGCCGAGAAGACCCGGCGCCGGCCCGGGCGCAGGGTGCGGCTGCCGGTGCCGCCGTTGCCCTGCGAGTGCTCCACCAGCTCGCCCTGAACCACCGTCAGCACGCCGGTGGCGGCACCGTGGTCGTGCAGTCCGCTGCTCTGGCCGGGCAGCCAGCTGAGCAGCCAGACCTCGTAGCCGGGGCCGGTCTCCAGTCGCGCGTACCAGCGGGTCAGCGCGTCGTAGCGGACCAGCGGGGCCCAGCGGTCCCGGTCGGCGGCGATCTCGCGGACCAGCCGGGCGTAGCCGGCCACCGTGGTCGGGTGGGCGGGCAGGTCGGTGCGGGCCAGGTGCGGGAAGGCCAGCGGGTCGCCGGCGATGCTGACGTCGCTCAGGCCGTCGGCCCAGGCGCGCACCGGGGCGGCGGCGGGACGGCGGGTGGGCTGCCCAAGGGCGGGAGCAACGGCCGGCCGGGTGTGGTCGTGGTGGCGCATCTGGAGTCCTCGCGGGTGTCGACGGGGTGGGCCGGCATCCGCGGGCGGGTGTCACGGGCGGCCTCGTGGTCCTGGGCGGGCGCGTCGAGGCCGGGGGAGAGAACTCCCGGGAAGTCCAGAGAGGGGGCCGACGCGCCTAGCGACAACAGGAGCAGCGACGGCAACACAGAGCGCTCGCGGCACGCCGGAGCAGCACGTGGCGGCTCGGCTGGGCGATGGACTCTGACATGCATCCCAGGAGACAGGGTCGGTGGGTGCGGTGTCAAGCCGGGGCGTACCGCCAACAGGGGGATAATCAGGACATTCAGTTGGATCGAGTGATAAGTCATCCTCTAGGTTTCGATGTGCTGAAAGCCGGGAAGGCAGGCCGTTGACCTGGTTGATCCCGTGTCAGCGGGCAGCCGGTCCGTCCGTGCACGATCGGGCGCGCCGTCAGATGCGGTGCTGCTCGCGGACACTGTCGCGGCCGTCGGCGCCGTCGGCAACCGGAGCGGCACGCGGGCGCGTCTGGTGATGTGGACGGTGTGTCAGGGGTCGTACCCGTCGCATCGGCTGCGAGCTGCGGAAAGTCCGTTCTGTCCGGATATGTACACTATTTGTAATGGCTTGGTTCCGGGGAGTGAATTCGCGACCCAATACCAGAGCTCGGCTTGACTGAGCCAGAGTGACGCACATGTAATTTCAGTCGTGTCGTCCGGCTGAGCCAGCCGGCGGCAACTTGCACGGGGACGCCAAGAGGGGCAGAGGAGGCGCGCCAATGAGCGAGCTCTTTGAGCTGTTGATCGGTGAGGGCATCGACGAGGAAGAGGAGCTCGGCTGGCAGGAGCGCGCCCTGTGCGCGCAGACCGATCCAGAGTCCTTCTTCCCGGAGAAGGGCGGCTCCACCCGCGAGGCCAAGAAGGTGTGCCTGGCCTGCGAGGTCCGCTCCGAATGCCTTGAGTACGCCCTCGCCAACGACGAGCGATTCGGTATCTGGGGCGGCCTGTCTGAGCGCGAACGCCGTCGGCTCAAGAAGAGCGCCGTCTGACCGTCCGATCGGTCATCCGCATTCCCCCTCCGCAGAATCCGTCCGGCCCGCACCCATAGGGCCTTCGCTCATAGAGCCTTCATCGCAGTCTGGCAAGCGCCTCGCCACGAATGGCGGGGCGCTTTTGCAATTTCGTGCGCCCCCACCCGCGACGTGGCCTCAGCCCCCACCGGTGGGCAGGGCGCTCATCGGAAGCCGTTAGTGTGGTGCGCCACCTGCCGTCCACTCGGAACCGGGGCCCGCGCACTCGATGACTGCCTACAGCCACCAGCACGGCTATCCAGACCAGCCGTCGTCCGGCCCGCTGCCCCACGGCGGCTCCACCCGGCCGCCCGCCTACCCGCGCCACCTGGTGACCGCCGTCGTCGTCAGCCACGACGGTGCCCGCTGGCTGCCGCAGGCGCTTGCCGGACTGCTCGGCCAGGACCGGCAGGTGCAGCGCATCCTCGCCGTGGACACCGGCAGCACCGACACCTCACCGCAACTGCTGCGCGACACCCTCGGCGACTGGCTGCCCGAGTCCGGCCCGATCGTGCTCGGCCGCCGGGCCGGCTTCGGCACCGCCGTCGCCGAGGCGGTCTTCAACAGCCCGCCGCTGCGCCCCGAGGACCTGCCCTACAGCCTCGACCCGTCCGGCTACGACCCGGTGACCGGCGGCTGGGACGACTTCGGCGACCCGCTCGCCTCCGAGGACGACTTCAACGCCGGCAGCCGCCGCGAGACCCAGCCGATCGAGTGGCTCTGGCTGCTGCACGACGACTGCGAACCGCAGACCGACGCGCTGCGCCGACTGCTCCAGGTCGCCGACAGCACGCCGTCCGCCGGTGTCGTCGGCCCCAAGCTGCGCAGCTGGTACGACCGGCGCCAGCTCCTCGAGGTCGGCATCACCATCGCCCACTCCGGCCGCCGCTGGACCGGCCTGGACCGCCGCGAGCAGGACCAGGGCCAGCACGACCAGGTCCGCCCGGTGCTCGCCGTCTCCACCGCCGGCATGCTGGTCCGGCGCGACGTCTTCGAACAACTCGGTGGCTTCGACCGGGCGTTGCCGCTGATGCGCGACGACGCCGACTTCTGCTGGCGGGTCAACGCCGCCGGGCACCGGGTGGTGATCGCCCCCGACGCCGTGCTGCGGCACGCCGAGGCGGCCAGCCGCGAGCGGCGCGCGATCGACTGCGCCGCCGACCACCCGCACCGGGTCGACAAGGCCGGCGCCGTCTACACGCTGCTCGCCAACTCCCGCCGCCTGCTCTTCCCGTACGTCCTGCTGCGGCTGGTGCTCGGCACCTTGCTGCGGGTGCTGGCCAACCTGGTCGGCAAGGACCCGCGCCAGGCCTACGACGAGATCGCCGGCCTGAACCACGAACTAATCCGGCTGCCCCGCCTGCTGGCGGCCCGCAAGCGCCGGGCCCGGACCCGCTCGCTGGACGCGCTGGACGACCGCAGCCTGTTCCCGCCGCCCGGCGCCACCGCCCGCCTCGCCATCGAGGGCATGATCGCCTCGCTCGGCATCGGCGGCACCGGCGACGAGGTCGGCCGGCACGGCAGCGCGCTGGAGGCCTCCGGCGGCGACGACGACAACGAGGTGCTGGAGGTCGAGCAGTTCGCGCTGCTCAAGAAGCTGGCCCGGCGGCCCGCCCCGGTGCTGTTCGCCGCGCTGCTGCTGCTCACCCTGATCGCCGCCCGCGACCTGCTCGGCAGCGGCTCGCTGTTCGGCGGCGCGCTGCTGCCCGCAGCTGACGGCGCGTCCGGCCTGTGGAACATGTACGCCGGCAGCTGGCACGGCATCGGTTCCGGCTCCACCGCCACCGCGCCGCCGTACCTGGCGGTGCTCTCGGTGCTCTCCTGGCTGCTCTTCGACAACGCCGACCTCGCGGTCACCCTGCTGCTGGTGCTCTCGGTGCCGCTGGCCGCGGTCAGCGCCTACCTGGTCTCCCGCCCGCTGCTCGGCTCCAAGCTGGTGCGGGCCTGGGCCAGCGCCAGCTACGCGCTGCTGCCCGCCGCCACCGGGGCGATCGCCCAGGGCCGGATCGGCACCGCCGTGCTGGTGGTGCTGCTGCCGCCGCTGGCCCGCGCCGCCGCCATCGCCGCCGGCCTCGGCATCCGCCGGGAGACCGCCGCGCGCGGTGTCCGGCCCGGCTGGCGGTCCACCTGGATGACCGTCACCCTGCTCACCGTCTGCACCGCCTTCGTGCCGCTGATGTGGGCGATCGCCGTGCCGCTGACGCTGGCCATACTGGCCGTCGCGATAGTGCGCGGCGGTGCCTACGGCAGCGGGCCGGCCGTGCTGCGCTCACTGGGCCTGCGGGTGGCGGTCATCCTGGTGCTGCCGGTCGTGGTGCTCGCGCCGTGGTCGCTGGGGCTGCTCAGCCATCCGTCCCGGCTGCTGCTGGAGGCCGGCCTGCCCGGCTTCAACGGCCACCAGGCCGGGCCGATCGGACTGCTGCTGGCCAACCCGGGCGGGGCCGGGGTGCCGCCGATCTGGCTGTCGGCCGGCGTGCTGCTGGCCGCGTTCGCCGCGCTGCTGCGCGCCGACCGGCGCCGTGCGGTGCTGGCCGCCTGGGGCGCCGCCGGGGCCGGCCTGGTCTTCGCCGTGGTGGTGGCCGGCACCAGCATCACCCCGGCCTCCGGTGGCCTGCCGGTCGCCGCCTGGGCCGGCCCGGCCACCCTGCTGGCCGGCATCGCCCTGCTGGCCGCGGCCGCGATCGGCGCCGACGGGGCCAACGCCCGAGTGGCCGGCATCGCCTTCGGCTGGCGCCAGCCGGTGGCCGCGCTGGTGGTGGCCGCCGCGGTGCTGGCGCCGGTCGGCACCGCCCTGTGGTGGGCCGTCACCGGCTCGTCCGGCCCGCTGCACCGCGGCGCGGCCGGCCAGCTGCCGGCCTTCGTGGCCGCCGAGTCCGCCACCGGTGACCACCCGCGCGCCCTGGTGCTCTCCGGTGACGCCCAGGCCAGTTCGGTCCGGTTCGCGATCGTCCGCGGCTCCGGCCTGACGCTCGGCCAGGCCGAGGGCACCGTCGACCCGGGCGGCACCACCGGCGACGGGCCGGCCAAGCTGGTCGGCAGCCTGCTGGCCGGCTCCGGGGCCGACCAGGCGAGCGCGCTGGCCGGCTACGGCGTGGGCTACGTGGTGGTCCAGGACCCGATGATTGCCAAGGTCGGCGAGGTGCTCGACACCACCCCCGGGCTGAGCCCGGTGAGCCGGGACAGCGGCACCGCGATCTGGCAGGTGACCGGCGTGCCGGTGGCCCGCGCGGTGATCACTGCCCCGAACGCCGCCCCGGTCAAGGTGGCGTCCGGCGACGAGACCGTGAACACCACCGTCCCGGCCGGCCCCAACGGGCGGGTGCTGCGGCTGGCCGAGCAGGCCGACTCCGGCTGGCAGGCCACCCTGAACGGCACCCGCCTCACCCCGGTCACCCTGGACGGCTGGGCCCAGGGCTTCCAGCTGCCGGCCGGCGGCGGCACCCTCGCCGTCACCCGGGCCACACCGCTGGCGCACGTCGGCTGGACCGCGGCCCAGCTGCTGCTCGGCCTGGTGCTGCTGGTGCTGGCGCTGCCCGGCCGCCGCTCCACCAAGGACGACGACCTGCCCGAGGAGGTGGTGGCCGCCGCCGCGCTGGCCGCCCAGACCCTGGCCCCGCCGGCGCCCGGCAGCCGCCGGGCCCGCCGGATGGCCGAACGCGGCGAGAGCGAGGGCGGCGGCGAGCCCGTCGACCCCGACGACGGCGTCTACGGCAGCCCGGCCGGCCACCCGGCCGGCATCCCGGCCCAGCAGGCCGGGGAGCCCTACCCGACGGCCGAGCCGGTCGCGGCCCAGCCGGACCCGTACGCCGGGCAGCCCTACCAGCCGGCCGACTACCAGCAGGCCGACCCGTACGGCTACGACCCGTACGCGGCCCAGCAGCCGTACCAGGCCTACGCCCAGCCGTACCAGGCCGAGGGCTATCCCGCCGAGGCGTACCCCGCGGAGCAGTTCCCCGAGGGCGGCTACCAGGCCGACCCGTACGCCCAGGCCTACCCCGCCGAGTACGGCTACGGCGGCTACCCGCAGCAGGGCTACCAGACCGACGGCCAGCAGCAGCCCTGGCTGCCCGGCCAGGCCCAGCCCGAGGACCCCGCCTACGGCGGCCACCCGCGCCACGACGGAGCTGACCCGCGATGAAGATGCCCGCCATCAACCTGAACCGCCCGGCGGACGGTGCGTCAGGCGGCGGCGGCCGCACCGGCCGCTCGCTGCTGGCCTGCGTCGCCGTGCTCGCCGCGGTGCTCGGTGTCGCCGAGCTGCGCCAGCCGGCCGCGCCCAGCGCCCGGCCCGCCGGCAGCGCGGCCGCCGCCCAGGTCGAGCGCACCGCGGTGGTCTGCCCGCAGCCGATGCAGGGGCTGACCGGCACCACCCAGATCACCGCGATAACCCCCGCCGACGCCACCGGCACCGGGACCGGCAGCGCGACGGTGAGTGCCGCCGCCGCGCCGGCCGACGGGTCGTCGGGCTCGCCGGCGCCGTCGGGCTCACCGTCCGGGTCCGCCGCGCCCTCGGGCTCCCCGAGCCCGTCGGGTTCGTCCTCGCCGAGCGGCTCCCCGGCCGCCGGCCAGAGCGGCAGCGCCATGATCACCCTGGCCAAGCCCGGCGTCCCGGTCAGCGCCACCGCCGCCACCGGGGACACCGCACCCGGCAGCACCGCGGTCGCCACCGGCGCGCTGGCCCCCGGCTTCACGGTCACCCAGACCACCACCGTCACCGACCAGCGCGGCGAGGGCATGTCCGGGGTCACCTGCGCCCCGTCCGGCACCCACTTCTGGTTCGCCGGCGCCAGCACGGCCGGCAACCGCAAGGACTACCTCAGCCTGACCGACGCCGAGAACACCGCCGCCGTGGTCGACATCAAGCTCTACGGCGACCAGGGCCCGATCGACACCGGTGACGCCGGCAGCGGCATCGCCGTCGCCCCCGGCACCTCGCAGAGCGTGCTGCTCACCACCCTGACCACCAGCCAGACCGCCGACCTGGCGGTCGAGGTGCGGGTCCGCAGCGGCCGGGTCGGTGCGTACCTGCACGCGTCCGACGGCTCGGCCGGCTCGGACTGGATCCCGGCCTCGGCGGATCCGGCGTCCACCGTGGTGGTGCCCGGCCTGCCCGGCGACCTCTCGGCGGCCCACCTGGTGGTGGCGGCGCCCGGCAGCGACGACGACGCCGACCTGAAGATCCAGCTCTCCGGCCAGAACGGCTGGTTCTCCCCGGTCCTGGCCAACGGCCAGGGGACCGTCCACGTCAAGGCCGGCATGGTCACCGCCCTCGACCTCGGCCAGCTGAACCGCCAGCAGATCTCGGCGGTGCGGCTGACGCCCAGCGACCCGAGCCACCCCACCCCGGTGATCGCCACCGTCCGGATCGACCGCAGCAGCAACGGCAAGTCCGACTCGGCCTGGATCAGCGGCGCCGGACCGGTCGGCAAGCGCGCCACCGTGGCCGACTCCCGGGCCGGCGGTGTGTCCACCCTGCTGCTCACCGCCACGGGTGACGCCGCCACGGTCCGGGTGACGGCCTCGGCGAGCACCGGCGGCGGCACGCCGACCAGCAAGGACGTGCAGATCCCGGCCGGCGGCACGGTCGGCCTGGCGTCCCCCGAGCCGGCCGGCGGCAACGGCAGCTTCGGCCTGACCGTGGAGACCACCTCGGGCTCCGGGGTGGTCGCGGCCCGGATGCTGGCGGTGAACACCGACAACGTTCCGATGTTCACCATCCAGGCGCTGCAGGACGACCACAGCTTCGTGCAGGTGCCGCAGACCCAGCAGGACCCGGGCGTACTGCTGCACTGAGCAGGCGCCCGGTCGGCCCCCGCGCGACGACTGCGGTCAGTCCTCGTCGTACCGGGGGTCGATGGCGTCCGGTGAGAGCCCGAGCAGCTCCGCGACCTGCTCGATCAGGATCTCGTGCACCAGCGCCGCCCGGTCCTCGCGGGACTTGGCCCGGATCTCCACCGGGCGGCGGTAGATCGTGATCCGGCTCTTGGCGCCCTGGCGGGCCGTCACCACCCGGCCCAGCGGCACCCCGTCCTGGTCCGGCCCGGGCGTGCCGCCGGTCTCCTCGGGCACCTCGGCGACCTCGAACTCGACGTCGATCAGCTGGGGCCAGCGGCGCTCCAGCCGCTCCACCGACTCGCGGATGTAGTCCTCGAACAGCTCGGACCGGGTCAGCGAGATCGGCACCTGCGGCGGGGCCAGCGGGCCGCGCAGGCCACGGCCGTGCCGGTCGCGGCGCCGGGGGCGCGGCGACCCGGACGCGGCGGGCGCAGCGGGCGGTTGCGGTACGGAGCTGTCCATATCAATGACGAGCGTAGTCCTTGGAGGCTGGGAATTGGACCACATGAGCACCGATCGGGGCACGCTCCCATGCGACACGAACCGGCCGCGACCGGCCGGTCTTAGCCAGTCGGCCGAACGTGCGGTACCGTCCACCCCTGTGAGCCCTGTACGTCGTTGTTCGCGGACCGCGTGCGGCCGTCCGGCCGTGGCGACGCTGACGTACGTGTACGCCGACTCCACGGCGGTGCTGGGCCCGCTCGCCACCTACGCCGAGCCGCACTGCTACGACCTGTGCGCCGAGCACGCCGAGCGGCTCACCGCGCCGCGCGGCTGGGAGGTGGTCCGGCTCGCCACCGAAGGCGGACCGGTGCGCCGCTCCAGCGACGACCTGGAGGCGCTGGCCAACGCCGTGCGGGAGGCGGCCCGGCCGCAGGAGCGCGGGCCCCGCCCGGTCCGCGGTTCCGAGGGCGATCCGGTGGAGGCCGGCCGCCGCGGGCACCTGCGGGTGCTGCGCTCGCCGGAGAACTAGAAGCCCCCGCCGATCAAGCACAGTACCGGTGGGCGACCGCCGAGCGTTCCGATCCGGTCACGATCACCGGGTACGCTGCTGCCCTCTCGCGGGTGCACCCTCAGCGGTTCGCGCACCCGAGCCGACGTATCGTGACCGTGGGCCATCGGGGCCCAGATGACACACACAAGGTGGATCCGCAGTGCGCGACCTCAAGCAGCTCGTGAAGGCGTACGACGTCCGAGGCGTCGTCCCGGACCAGTGGGACGAGACCCTCTCCCGTGCCTTCGGCGCCGCATTCGTGCAGGTCACCGGCGCCACGGCGATCGTGGTCGGCCACGACATGCGCCCCTCCTCGCCGAGCCTGACGCGGGCCTTCGCCGAGGGTGCCGCCGCCCGCGGCGCCGACGTCACCGAGATCGGGCTGTGCTCCACCGACCAGCTCTACTACGCGAGCGGCAAGCTCGACCTGCCCGGTGCGATGTTCACCGCCAGCCACAACCCGGCGCAGTACAACGGCATCAAGATGTGCCGGGCCGGCGCCGCCCCGGTCGGTGAGGACACCGGCCTGGCCGACATCCGCGAGCTGGTGCAGTCCTGGATCAACGACGACGACACCGTGACCGTCCCGACCGTCGACGTGAAGCCCGGCGTGCTCACCCAGCAGGACACCCTGCAGGGCTACACCGACCACCTGCGCGGCCTGGTCGACCTGACCGGCATCCGCCCGCTCAAGGTCGTGGTCGACGCGGGCAACGGCATGGGCGGCCACACCGTGCCGACCGTCTTCGCCGGCCTGCCGCTCGACGTCGTCCCGATGTACTTCGAGCTGGACGGCACCTTCCCGAACCACGAGGCCAACCCGCTCGACCCGAAGAACCTGGTCGACCTGCAGGCCAAGGTCAAGGAGGTCGGCGCCGACATCGGCCTGGCCTTCGACGGCGACGCCGACCGCTGCTTCGTGATCGACGAGCGCGGCGAGCCGGTCTCCCCGTCCGCCATCACCGCCCTGGTCGCGGTGCGCGAGCTGGCCCGGGCCAAGGCCGCCGGCGAGGAGAACGCCACCATCATCCACAACCTGATCACCTCGTGGACGGTGCCCGAGGTGGTCGCCGAGCACGGCGGCAAGGCGGTCCGCACCCGGGTCGGCCACTCCTTCATCAAGCAGCGGATGGCCGAGACCGACGCCGTCTTCGGCGGCGAGCACTCCGCGCACTACTACTTCCGCGACTTCTGGCGCGCCGACACCGGCATGCTCGCCGCGCTGCACGTGCTCGCCGCGCTCGGCGGCCAGCCGGGCACGCTGTCCGCGCTGACCGAGGAGTACGACCGCTACGCCGCCTCCGGCGAGATCAACAGCGAGGTCGCCGACCAGGCCGCCAAGACCGCCGAGGTCAAGGCCGCCTACGGGTCGCTGGAGGGCGTCAGCGTGGACGAGCTGGACGGCCTGACCATCGCCGGCGCCGACTGGTGGTTCAACCTGCGCGCCTCCAACACCGAGCCGCTGCTGCGCCTCAACGTCGAGGCCAAGGACCCGGCCAAGATGGCCGAGCTGCGCGACGCGGTGCTGGCGATCGTCCGCGCCTGATCGTCGGGGGCGGCGCGCCCCGGCCGGTAGGCTGACCACCGGCCGGGGCGCGCCGCGTCCTGCCGCGAAGCGACGAACCCACGGAGCAGCACCCCATGACGCTCGAACCGTTCCTGCTGGAGATCCTGGTCTGCCCGCAGTGCCACGCCAAGCTGGTCGAGGGCGGCACCGCCGACGCCCCGGAGCTGGTCTGCACCGGCAGCGACTGCGGCCTGCGCTACGAGGTGCGCGACGGCATCCCGGTGCTGCTGGTGGACGAGGCCCGCCGCCCCGCCTGATCCTGCTCGTCTGCCCCCGCGCCACCGGAGGTCTAGCCGCATGCTCGACGACAGCCTGCTCGACGATCCGGCCGCCCTCCAGCGCGCCGACCAGGACCACGCCCTGCTCGCCCTGGCCGCCTCCGGCGCCCGGGTCCGCACCGCGCTGCGGCTGGCCGAGGCCGCGGGAGTGAGCTCGCTGCGGCCGGAGGGCCGGCCGCGCGCCGTCCTGGTCGCCGGAGCCGGCAGCGTGCTGATGGTGGGCCAGGCGCTGGCCGCCCTGGTCGGCAGCGCCACCCTGGTGCATCCGCTGGCCGCCGTCGACGTGCTGCCCAGCGATCCGTTCAGCGCCGGGCTGAGCTGGCAACTGCCGGGCTGGGCCGGACCGCTGGACCTGGTGGTGGTGGCCGGTGCGGAGGGCGTCGAGGAGGGCCTGATCCGGCTCGCCGAGCAGGCCTACGCACGCGGCTGCGCGATCACCGTGATCGCCCCCGAGGGCCGTCCACTGGCCGAGGCCGCCGCCCAGGTGCGCGCCCTGCCGCTGCCCTATGCGGTCGCCAACCTGGAGGAGCCCGCGGCGGCCCCGGCCGAACCCGACCTGCCGCCCGAGGACCCGGGCGCCTTCTGGGCCTTCCTCACCCCGCTGCTGGCCCTCGCCGAGCGGATCGGCGTGCTGCGCCTGGGACCCGGGGAACTGCCCGCGCTGGCCGACCTGTTGGACGAGCTGGCGGTCCGGCACCGCCCCGACGCGCCCGCCTACCGCAACCCCGCCAAGGGCCTGGCCGCCCAACTGGCCGGCACCGTACCGCTGCTGTGGAGCGACGGGGAGCCCGCCGGGGTGGCCGCCGAGCGGCTGGCCGCGATGCTCGCCGACCGGGCCGGGCGCCCGGCCGTGACCGGACGGCTGCCGCAGGCGCTCAGCACCCACCGCGGCATGTTCAGCGGCCAACTCGGCGCCGGCGGAGACCCCGAGGACTTCTTCCGGGACCGGGTCGAGGCGCCGGAGCCGCTCAGCCTGGAACTCCTGCTGCTGCGGCACACCCCGCGACCGGCCGAGCAGGCGGACGGCGACGGCGGCGAACCTGAGACGCCCGCCGAGCCCGGGCCGGCCGGGCACGCGGTCCGCCGGGCGCGGCGGCTGGCCGAGGCCCACGAGGTGCGGCTGACCGAGCTGACCGCCGAACGCCCCGAGCCGCTGGCCGCCCTGGCGGAGCTGGTCTCGCTCGGTGATTTTGCGGCCGTCTACCTGGGCCTGGCCACCCGGTCGGGGCACTGATCCGAGTCGGCTAGGGTCGGCAAAGCGTTGAACAGCGAGACAGCCTCGACAAGCAACCCGGCCGACTCGACCGCCGACACCTAGGAGCAAGGCCCCCGCATGGACCGCCTCGTCAACACCGTCCGCCCCTACGCCTGGGGTTCGACCACCGCGATCCCCGCGCTGCTCGGCGTGCAGCCCACCGGCGAGCCGCAGGCCGAACTCTGGCTGGGCGCGCACCCCGGGGACTCCTCCCGGCTGGACCGCGGCGCCGGGCCGGTCGAGCTCGCCACGGTGATCGCCGCCGACCCGGCCGCCGAGCTGGGCGCGGAGTCGGTCGAGAAGTTCGGTCCGGCCCTGCCGTTCCTGCTCAAGGTGCTCGCCGCCGAGATCCCGCTCTCGCTCCAGGTGCACCCCAGCCGGGCCCAGGCCCAGGCGGGCTTCGCCGCCGAGGACGCGGCCGGGGTGCCGGTCGAGGCCGGCCACCGCAACTACAAGGACGCCAACCACAAGCCCGAACTGATCTGCGCGCTGGACGAGTTCGACGGCATGTGCGGCTTTCGCGACCCGCTGGCCACCGCCGCGCTGATGGAGGAGCTGGCGGTGCCCGGGCTGGCTCCGCTGATCGACCTGCTGCGCACCAAGCCCGCCGAGCAGGCACTGCGCGAGGCGCTGGCCACCGTGCTCTCCACCGACCCCGCGGTGGTCGCGGCCACCATCACCGAGCTGGCCGCGGCGCTGGACCGGCAGCTGGTCGTGCACCCCGACTCGCCGCACGCGCTGGAGTGGGCCGGCTACGCCTATGCCGCCCGCCACTTCCCCGGCGACGCCGGGGTGCTGGCCGCGCTGCTGCTCAACGTGGTCCGGCTGCAGCCGGGCGAGGCGCTCTACCTCGGCGCCGGGGTGCCGCACGCCTACCTGCGCGGCACCGGCGTGGAGATCATGGCCAACTCGGACAACGTGCTGCGCTGCGGCCTCACCCCCAAGCACATCGACGTCCCCGAGCTGCTGAAGGTCGTGGTCTTCGGCGCCGGCGACCCCGGCGTGCTGCGCCCGGTGGCCGACGCCGACGGCGAGGAGCTCTTCCCGGTCCCGATCGACGAGTTCCGGCTCAGCCGCTTCCGGCTCACCGAGGGCACCGGGCGGACCGTGGACGGCCGCGCGGCGCAGATCCTGCTCTGCACCGACGGCACCGTCACCCTGACCGACGCCACCGGCCGGGCCCTCCAGCTGAGCCGCGGTCAGTCCGTCTACCTGCCGGCCACCGGCCAGGCCACCGCGCTGACCGGGCAGGGCACCCTGTTCCGCGCCACCGTCACGCTCTGACCGCGCACAGTGCGGGCGGATCCGGCGCAAAACCCGTGATCCGCCCGCGCCGGCGGGCCCGGGCGGTGTAGATTCGTGGACGGTGTCAAACGTCGCTGCTGATGGCGGTCGATCCGATCAGGGTCGAGGGAGAGAGGTCCTCCGACGGATTGTGCCGCGCAGCGGAGCGCCCCGTCGGGCCGCCCCGCCGTCCAGCACACCCGTTCCCACCGACCGAACGCAGCGAGGAGCAACCCCGCATGTCGAACACCACCGGCGACTTCAAGGTAGCCGACCTCTCCCTGGCCCCCTTCGGCCGCAAGGAGATCCAGCTCGCCGAGCACGAGATGCCCGGCCTGATGTCGATCCGCAAGGAGTACGCCGCCGGCCAGCCGCTGGCCGGCGCCCGGATCACCGGCTCGCTGCACATGACCGTGCAGACCGCCGTGCTGATCGAGACCCTGGTGGCGCTCGGCGCCGAGGTCCGCTGGTGCTCCTGCAACATCTTCTCCACCCAGGACCACGCCGCCGCCGCCATCGCGGTCGGCCCCGAGGGCACCCCGGAGAACCCCCAGGGCATCCCGGTCTTCGCCTGGAAGGGCGAGACCCTGGAGGAGTACTGGTGGTGCACCGAGCAGGCGCTGACCTGGCCGAACGGCCAGACCCCGAACATGATCCTGGACGACGGCGGTGACGCCACCCTGCTGATCCACAAGGGCGTCGAGTTCGAGAAGGCCGGCGCCGCGCCGGACCCGTCGACCGCCGACAACGACGAGTTCCGGATCATCCTGGAGCTGCTCAACCGCACCCTGGCCGAGTCCCCGCGCAAGTGGACCGAGGTCGCCGCGACCATCAAGGGCGTGACCGAGGAGACCACGACCGGTGTGCACCGGCTGTACGAGATGCACCGGGACGGCAAGCTGCTGTTCCCG